>CACFLG010000103.1 GCA_902567095.1 uncultured OM182 clade bacterium | reverse complement strand
CCAATGATCTCCCTGCAAGCCGCCTCAGGAGGATCTTTAACTGCAACTTTTTTATCGCGAGTCAGACCAATCCTATTGTTCTTTGGAGTTTAAAGGACCCTGATAATCGTGGGCCTCTTGACGATTTATTTAGCTTTTGGCAAACCGCAGCGAAGGAATGGGCGAAGACGAGTTTTCCTTATGTTCAGCAAACTTTTCAAGATATTTACCCTTTAAATTTGATGGCACGGACCTGGTTCAATGTGTTCACGCAAGACTATACGGCTGACGTAAATATTTTGCCCGCTCACAGGCTAGTCGATCCAGCCACTATTCTAGAAAAAATAGAGCCGAAAAGGGCGTTACAACTTGTTCTAGATGGTGAGCAACGGACATGGCCTCAGGTCGAGAGAATACAAAATTGCACACGGGTGGGCGCCAAACTTCAAGGGATCCTAAGAGACTTGCGGCTGGGAGCGCATTATCAAAAAAAGTCTGTTAACAGCAACAAGGTAACGTCTATCGAAAAAGGAAAATAAAGCGATGTTTGAATTTTCAACTTGCCAATCGCTAGTTTGTGGAGCGGGGGTGTCTGCTAACCTTCCAGAAATTGCAGGCAAACTAGGGATCAAAAAGATGCTGGTAGTTACTGACCCTGGCTTAATAAAAACAGGGTTAGTAGAGCGCGTCACTGCTCCGTTAGCAGACGGCTCGGTGCAACACAATCTTTTTTCTGCAGTCGTGCCTGACCCTCCCGAAAGTCTGGTGCTTGAGGTAGCACAAATTGCAAAAAGCGAAAAAATAGACGGAGTGTTGGGTTTAGGAGGTGGTAGCTCGATGGACGTGGCCAAATTGGTCTCTGTTCTCTGTGATGCTAGCCAGCCATTGTCAGAAATGTATGGGATCGATCAGATTAAAGAAGAGAGACTTCCTCTGATTCAGATACCCACTACCGCCGGGACAGGTTCGGAAGTAACGCCTATATCAATTATTACTACTGGCGAAACAACCAAGACGGGAGTAGTTTCTCCAAAGCTCCTCCCGGACTTCGCTATTCTCGACCCAGAACTTACCGTTGGTTTGCCATCTCATGTGACGGCCGCCACTGGGGTAGATGCCATGGTGCATGCAATCGAGGCCTACACTTCTAAATTGAGAAAGAATCCTTACTCAGACATGCTTGCTGTTCAGGCGCTAAAACTTTTATATGAGAATTTGGAGTTAGCAGTGCGAGATGGTGGACATATTATTGCAAGAGAGAAAATGCTCCTCGGCGCCATGTTGGCTGGTCAGGCGTTTGCGAATGCGCCTGTCGCTGCAATTCATGCGTTGGCTTATCCGCTAGGCGGCCACTACCACATTCCTCATGGCTTGAGTAACTCTTTAGTGTTGCCCCCAGTAATGAGGTTTAACCTAGTGGGAGCAAAAAAACATTATTCTGAATTAGCGACAGAGCTAGGCCTTTGCAGCAGAGAAAAAGATCCTTTAGAGAATTCTAATTTGTTTCTGGAGGCGTTAATCAAATTGATTGACGCAGTCGGTTTGCCTACAAAACTTAGAGACTGTGGGGTAAATGCGCAGGATTTGCCGATGCTGGCAAAAGACGCAATGTTGCAGACAAGGCTTTTAGTGAACAATCCGGTTGAAATTTTAGAAGAGGATGCATTGAAGATTTATAATTCGATTTTTTAAAAAGGCTTTTCTTAAACCGATTAGAGATGCTGAAGTTTTTGTGTAAGCGCCTGATTTTCTCTGTAATCGATTGGCAGAACTAAAAGGCTGGGACCGAAGGTGCTCAAAGATGATTCGAGGTAATTTTCCAGTTCGTCAGAGTTTTTTACTTGGAGACCCTGCCAATTGAATGCAGAGGCGAGTTCTAGCCAGTTTGGATTTCCAAATGACAGCTCGGTGTGTCTGCCAAAAGAATCCTCCTGTTTCCAAGAAATAAGACCAAATGCATTATCCTCCCAAACCATCATAACTATGTTTGAGTTTAACCGTCGGGCGGTCTCCATTTCTTGAACGTTCATTAGGAATCCTCCATCTCCAGCTATTCCTAATACGCGTTTCTTCGG
>CACFLG010000102.1 GCA_902567095.1 uncultured OM182 clade bacterium | reverse complement strand
CCCGCGTTGAATAAATTGGCTTTTTTAAACTGTCGGGTTCGATAACCACAAATTCATCATAGAAAGGCAAGTCTTTCCAAACCATCTCATTAAGATGGCCATCAATCTGAATTTTTGACCCATGTATTTGGTCCAACACGATGGATTTACCATTGGCTAGCTCAACATTGGGTCTGATCAGCTTTTCTTCTCCAAACGCATCCAAAGAAAGACTAAGAAAAAAAAGAAATAGTAGTTGGTATACCCACATCCGATTATTGAAGCGCAGGCCCTGGAAATTGCTGTCTTAACAACCTTTTAAGCACTTTACCGTTTGCGTTTCTCGGAATGACATCGATGAAAGCCACACCTTTTGGAAGTTTAAAACGTGCTAATTTCTCATCACAAAATGACAGTACACTCTCTTCCGACAAGGTATCGTCGTTTTTGACAACGACAGCAAAAGGTGACTCTCCCCATTTTTCGCTTGGCTGCCCGATAACAGCTACCTCAACAACCTGCGGATGCGAGAGAATAAGGTTTTCAATTTCAGCGGGATATACGTTTTCACCTCCAGAAATAATCATGTCCTTAATTCGATCCTGTATATAAACGAAGTCATCCTCATCTAATGATGCGACGTCACCTGTTCTTAACCATCCATCTTGAGTAATCGTCTCAGCAGTAGAATCTGGCCTATTCCAATATTCTTTCATTATGTGCTTGCCTCTCACCCAGACTTCTCCTTGCACGCCCGGCTGCACATCATCTCCATCCTCATCTACAACACGAACTTCAGTATGAAAAAATGCTTTACCAGTTGACCCGATTTTTTCGATGGCATTCTGCCCTGTGATAAGACAAGCTGGCCCGCAGGTTTCCGTCAAGCCATAAACTTGATGAATATCAATGTTCATTTCAAGATATTTTTCAATCAAAGACACCGGCAGAGGAGAGGCTCCACTTTGTATCCACCGCAGTTTAGAACGATCAAATTCGTTTCTATTTTCAACTTGAATCATAAAATTCAACATTGCGGGCACAAGCAAACCTGAGGTAATTTTCTCTTCACCGAATAATTGCCAAGCTCTGACCGGATCAAACTCTCTCATAACAACACTGGTGCCACCAAGATATAAGTTGGCTGTTATTGGGGTCAGAGAACCCACATGAAACATTGGCAAGGCAGCAAGATATCTATCGCCTTCTCGCATCTCTGCGGTTGCGAGAATGGTAGCAATTGCCCAAAACATTGTATTGTGGCTGTGAACAACGCCCTTGGGCAATCCTGTCGTACCCGAAGTGTACATGATATACAAAAGGTCATCGTCTTTTGCTCCAAGAGCCGGCTCTGAGGCTTCGGCTTCGTCTCTAGCAGACTCATAATCTATACAAAAGTCTTGGTGAGTTTTTCCTTTTGAGCAAAACCATTTTTTTAAAACTGTCTTGTCTCCTCTGCTATGAAGTTCTTTCGCTAAGCTAGAAAATTCATTTCCATATACTAAGAATAAACAACCACTGTCTTTAAGGATGAATTCCAATTCGTCTGCCACTAATCTCCAATTCAGCGGCACGACTACCCCACCGACTTTGGCTGTCGCAAAATAGACCTCGATGAACTCAGCACTATTCATCATCAATATTGCTACACGATCACCTTTTTTTATCCCATGATCTAAAAGCATATTAGCGACGCGATTAACCCGATCATTTAGCTCTTCGAAGGTCAGGCGTAAAGCGGAGGCACTGTCAACGTAAGCCTCAGATTTACCACTCATTTGCGATCTTTTCGTCAGATAAGATCCAACATTATTTTCCATATGATTCTCCTTCTTGAATTGCTCTCGTCCGATTTTTATATTCCAAAAATTAATACTCTTTTTGTTCGCGAATTCTCTCTATCGGAGCAACAGACCTCAACGCAACAAATTATTTTGCGTGATACTGTTTTCGAACTTCCTCCACGGAACCCTGCGCCTTAATTGTTCCAGCATCGATCCAAATAAGGCGATCACAAACCTCCTTAATCAACTCTTCATTATGACTAACAATGACCACCGTTTTTTCAGACGAGATTTGTTCTTTCATAGCTTGGGTAGATTTTTTACGAAACTGGCGGTCTCCGACACCTAACAATTCATCCACTAGAATCATGTCCGAATCTGCC
>CACFLG010000101.1 GCA_902567095.1 uncultured OM182 clade bacterium | reverse complement strand
TGCATGAGTTACATAGGACCAACGGAAAATACGGTCTGATTGCAATGTGCTGCGGCGGTGGTTTGGGCACAGGCACAATCATAAGCAAACTTTAGTTTGGATAGGGAGGTTAGCAGGTAGTTTGTTAGTTGAATAATCTGTAGGCCATGTAGATGAAATAGCCTAAAAGGAATAACGCGCCTACTAACTTGCCCATCACTTTTTTATTAAAGAGGAAGATTAGTATTAACAAGGCAGCGAGTGCTGAAGATACTCCGATATCAAGTGCGCCTCTCCAATCCGTTTTGATCGGATAAATAATTGCGGTTGTTGGCAAAACTAACAAAAGATTGAAAATGTTCGATCCGACAATGTTTCCTACGCAAAGATCGGCCTCTTTTTTTAGAGCGGCTATAATAGATGTAACTAGCTCAGGCAGGCTGGTACCAATCGCCACAAGCCCAATGCCGATAATCGTTGAAGAGACTCCCAGAATTGCAGCGAGCGCCACTCCATGTGTTATTACCATTTCACCTCCGGCAGCGAGCCCTAAAGCTCCAATCGCAACCAATGACCAGTTAACGCTTTTGGTATCCCAAAAAGACGAGTCGGTTCTGCTTTCTTCTGCTCCACTGCTTTCGGACAGGTCTTTAAACGTCATGTACATAAATATGCAAAATAAGAGCAGTAATATGAGCCCATCCGACAAATCTAAGGTCGAAACTTGTCCTCGCAGCATCGGATCGAGGATCATGATTATTGTTGCTAAGCTTGCTAGCAATAGCAGGGGTATATCTCTTTTGATGATTTGATCATTTAAATTGAGACCAGACATAAGCGCCGTTCCGCCTAGAACTAAGCCGAGATTTGCAAGGTTGGATCCAGCGATGTTCCCGAAGGCAATATCTGTCTGTTCTTTTAACGCTCCCACAACGTTAACCATCAGCTCAGGGGCGCTGGTTCCAAAAGCTACGATGGTGAGTCCGACTAGGAGGGGAGGCACCCCGTATGAATGTGCCAGTCCAGTGGCTCCGCGCACAAGACCTGCGCCTCCCAGCAGAAGACACATGAGCCCGGCCAATAAAAGTAAAAACGAAGTCATGGGATAATGTTACCAAGTTATTTGCTAAAAGACTGGTATAGTTTAGTCCCGCTCAATCGTGGTTTTTTGGAACGAATATGCCGCAAAGCGCTGACATTGGTTGAAATAGAGTGTCATCGCACTGCGAAGCAAATGCGGCGGCTTTTTCTCCATGCAGTGTCGCCTCAATATTAACCGAGTTGCAATATGAGCCTGAGCCGTTGATCGATATTATCCCGCAGGAGAGGACATTTATGATTTTAACAAGCCTACCGAATAAACATTTCTCTTAAATCACTTCAACCAACCACTTTAGTAGAGATGAACTCTCTCGCTAATTCAAAGATCTCAACTTTTCTCTTTGGATTTAGTTTATTAAGCGCCCGGGTCATGATCGATAGCCTCGGATTTCCCTTGAAAAAATCTAAGTTGTCGTGGATAAAGAGCCAATAGAGCCCATCGACAAGGTCGCACCAAGGGGCGCGCTTGTAGTTACTCATTTTCAAAATATAGTTTGAGCCGCAAATGTATGGTTTAGTGGAAAAAAAACCACCATCCGCAAAGGTTCCCATGCCGTAAACATTCGGTACCATTACCCAATCCGCGGAGTCAACAAACATCTCCATAAACCAGTTAAAAACCTGATCTGGATGCACGCGGCAGAGTGTCATCAAATTAGCTACGATCATCAGCCGAGGAATGTGATGGGTGTACCCGAACTCATTACAATCTTTGATCACATCATCGAGAGGTGCGATCCCGGTTGTGCCGTTATACCAATGAGAAGTCAATCTTCCTTCGTGTTCCCAAAAATTGGATTTAACTTGGTTCTCTCTGTTTGTGTCATATACCCCATGAATGAACTCCCTCCATCCAATTACCTGTCTTATAAGTCCCTCGACTGAATTTATGGGTACGTTGTGCCTCTCCGAAAAATCAATTGCCTTTTCGATCACCTCTCTCGGAGTCAGAAGCCCCATATTCATCGAGGTGCTGAGGGCACTGTGGAACAAAAAGTTGTTTTCAGAATGAATCGCATCCTCGTAGGTTCCAAAGTATCCGAACTTGGAATGGAAGAAATCATCTAGCTGACCTAAAGCATCTTCGCGAGTGATTGG
>CACFLG010000100.1 GCA_902567095.1 uncultured OM182 clade bacterium | reverse complement strand
GGCCGAGCCAGTCCTCGCTGAGAGGCGCGGACTGCGTTAATCATTAGTTTAATGTTTTTGGAGTTTGGGAATGACTTCTCAACATGATTTACGGCATCTTCAAGTCTCATTTCTCTCATAAAAAGTGCACGGAATGCTTTCCTGACCTCTGAAATCTCAGAAACGCTGTATCCAGCTCGCTCCATTCCTACTTTGTTAATCACTCGCATGTGCGCCGGTGATCCCTCAGCAATGGTAAAAGGAAGGACGTCTTGGATCGTCCGAGCCATACCAGCGATCATAGCGGCTTCCCCAACGTGACAAAATTGATGAATTGCCGATAGCCCCCCTATATTAACATGATCCCCGATAATCACATGTCCACCGAGTGTTGCGCCATGGCTCATAACAACTTTGTTGCCAACTATGCAATTGTGGGCAACGTGCGATTGAGCTAACAATGCGCAGTCGTCCCCTATTTTTGTATAGGATTCGGATTCCGTTCCGCTATGGACACTTACAAATTCTCGGATTATGTTTCTGTTTCCTATGCGAGTATAAGTAATAGAACCACTTACGTGCTTGAGATCTTGAGACTGCATTCCGAGAGTAACATATGGAAAGATCTCACAGTTCTCTCCTATGCTTGTATAGGGTTCCACTACCACGTGCGAACGGAGCTTGGTGTTCGCCCCGATTTGCGTATTAGCTGCAACTGTACAAAAAGGCCCGATTTCAGAGTTTTCTCCTAGTTCTGCTCCTTTTTCCACCACTGCGTGTTTGTGGATTTTTATCATTTCTACTCGCTTACCAGATAATGGTCTTAAATCAATGATTATCTTGCTTCAAGGTCTATAGTTTATCAAAACATAGCCTTTTAACTAGCGGATGATATAATTTAGCCTATCGATGGGCGAAAAATTTAAACTAATGTAGATATGTTCAATGAAAGTTCCTGAACCTCCAAGGCTACAAAAAAAAGATGAATCCTTACTATACAAGAATAGCTTCTCGAAAGAGGATCTTATTAAGTGTGGGGAAGGCAGTCTTTTTGGCCCAGGCCGAGCACAGCTGCCGGTCGACAAGATGTTAATGGTAGATAGAATTACTGAGATCAGCCAATCTGGAGGACGTTTCGGAAAGGGAGAGATTAGGGCTGAGATGGATATTAACGAGGATCTGTGGTTTTTTGACTGCCACTTTATTGGTGACCCGGTGATGCCTGGTTGTTTGGGTTTGGATGCGCTTTGGCAGTTAGTCGGTTTTTTTCTAGCTTGGAAAGGAAATTGGGGAAAGGGCAGAGCATTAGGGTGTGGAAAAGTGAATTTTCGCGGCCAGGTACTTCCTGAGTCTAGATTAATAAGCTATGTAATTGAGCTCAAAAGAGTGCGCGAGGGGAAGACTGTCTTGGGTGTCGCCGACTGTGAGGTAATGGTTGACCAAAAACAAATATATACAGCTGAGGAAGTTAAGGTTGGGCTTTTTACAAATCTAGAGGGTTTTGGGTGAATTTATGAAACGAGCTGTCATAACTGGAATGGGGATTGTGTCGCCCCTAGGCAATAACCTTGCTGAAACTCTTGGTTCATTGCGAGAATCTCGGTCCGGAATAAAATTTCAAGATTCATACAAAGATATGGGTTTAAAGAGTCACATAGCAGGAAGCATTGACTTAGATTTAGAACCATTGATAGATAGAAAACTTAAAAGATTTATGGGCGATGCCGCGGCGTTTTCGTATCTTGCTATGTCAGAAGCAATCATTGATGCGAAACTGACCGATAATCTCGTATCAAATGACCGAACTGGAATTGTAGCCGGTTCGGGAGGTGCCTCCTCTTCAAATCTTACCGAGGCGGCGGATATCCTTCGCGAAAAAGGCTTAAAGAGAGTTGGACCATATAGAGTAACTAGAACTATGAGCTCTACCATATCTGCTTGTTTAGCAACCCCTTACAAAATAAGAGGGGTAAATTATTCTATAACGTCTGCCTGTTCTACAAGTGCTCATTGTATTGGCCACGCGTTAGAGCTAATACAGTTGGGGAAACAGGATATCGTTTTTGCGGGTGGGGGAGAAGAAGAGCATTGGTCCATGACTTCGTTATTTGATGCGATGGGTGCGTTATCAACGCGTAATGATACTCCTGAAACTGCGTCGCGCGCTTATGACAGGGATCGTGACGGCTTTGTTATTGCGGGCGGGGGAGGCTTTGTT
>CACFLG010000099.1 GCA_902567095.1 uncultured OM182 clade bacterium | reverse complement strand
CTCGGCAGCACCAACTCTGCGCGATACTAAGCCAAAGGAGCCGAATTCGTAATGGTCTGCCGCGCCCTAGTCGAGATCAAAGGTCGAGGGGGAAAGTGAGCGAGTCTTTCGATCTTCTTCCCTCGTTGCGTCTGCTAGTTATCCCAGTAGCTAATTGGCGCCGTGCGTCCGCATTCAGGCTGTAGCTTAGCAAGGTTTGATAGCGGGTTTGAAGCGGTTCAGTTAATGACATTTCAGACTGTCCTCTGCGCGGGGAAAGATGAGTCAAATTCGAATGAATTGAAGGACGAGAAGATTTGAATTGCGTCAAATCCTAAGAGGATTGATTCCTCATTTAGGGCTTTTTCGTCGTAGAGCGCCGACCTATGCTCATCAATAAATCTGATTAGGCTCCAATATCCGTCCGCTCGAAATTCCAAGGTATCGCGCGGGAGATCACCCACTGATGATAGCAAACGATACGGGGATCCAGATGCCCACTTAAGTGTGAGTTTCGTCTGCTCATCAGGCTTCCAAAATAGTGACTTGGATTCACCTGGATATTCTCCGCCATAATTGCCTACCTGAAGCTGCCAACCACTTAAGTGGTCTAGGTATTCTTTTCCTCTAGCCTCATCGAGAAGAACATTGAAGCTCATTTCTAGCTCGACCCCTGGAGCATCTTGTCCGTTTACCGATCCGACGATTTGATCGAATAAAACAAGAGCTTCATCAAGATCATTTATAAAATTCTCAGCCTCCGAGTACTCGCTCTGTTTCCAGGCTAGCACTCGCATTCGCTCGGCCAACCCGTCAGATTTACCTGCGTAGACCGCCTGAAATTTTTTTAGCTTTGCGGGTGACAAGGATTTTGCCTTCGCACGAGTATTGAAGGGGTAATAAGGAGCTAAATATTCATTAAAGGCTTCAGAAATGGCTTCATATTCTCGTTCTATCCTCGCTGCTTGGAAACTTTGACAGTGAGAGGACGATCGATTCATCAGCTCAACAGTCCTGACCGCAAAAACACTATTACTAGTTGGCACTGAAAAAGCTTTGGTTAATTCAGCACAATTGCTTAGGTTTAAAGCTGCAAAATCTCCTAGATAAAACTGTTCAAGCTCGTCTGCATCACTAGAAGGATCTTTATTCTGCTGTTTGTTGATCTCTACCAAGGTCCGGTGCCATCGACTGAGCAAAGAGTGGTCAGAGAAGGCCCCTGCTGTATTCGTAAGAAATAGAACCAATGGTTGAGCATAATCTCTAGCAATTATTCTGGTTCTCTCCGACTGCGCTGCTAAGTAATCTTTTATCTGTGATTCATTGTGAAGTCCAAAAAGCGCTTCCGCATATCTATGAGCTTTCCAGTTTGCCTTTTCTCTTGGCTGATATACTCGATTCGCCGCATACAATCGATCAACCTGCTCAAGCAAATTGAAAGCGCTCTCTTGGCTTTCTTGCAGCAGGCGCCGTTTGCCCCCCGAAAAACCAAGTTGTTCGTAGGAGGATATGATAGCCAACAGAGGGTTAACGGCTTTTTTGAAATTGGAGATTCTGGTTGCGAGCTCTGACTCACGCTTGTCAACCGTAGTAAAAGCAACGACTGAGCTCTGAGAATTCGCAATTTTTGATTCTTCGACCGCAGAGACCATTGCCTTCTGCAGCCTCGCCAAGGCAACTGCTTGCGCTAAATACCCATCCTCTCTTTGATCAAGCTGATCAGTTAAATACAAGGCGTTGAAGTTCGATTTGGCAAACGCGCTGTATTCTTCAGCGTAGGCCAAGGCTTGATTTAGGCGATCCACCGACCAAAAATAGTTAATCTGGTTACGCTGCTCGGAGCTCCACTTCTGCCCAGAGAAAGAGAGTCCGGCAACTTGATCTAGAAGATCAAAAAAGCGTGCGATTCGAACCCCAACCCTTGGCGAAAGCTGATCTTCGAAAAACACTCTGCTGTATAGCTGGCCCTGTAACTTTTCATTGTCCGAGGTCAATTGCTGAGCAATACTTACTTCACAGCTCTTTTCAAAGCTCTCTATATCTCTGCCACGATCAAAACTCATATCTACTATCTCATCAAGCTGACGAGCAACTGTTTTCAACTCGGAGGAAACTACCGCACAAAAATTAGTAACCGAGGTGCCGAGCCAATTCTCCCACATGTAATCGTGCCAGCGGTCGTATGCTGCCAAACCCTTTGCTGAGATCGAGGACTGATCGACCGAAAGGCTCTCTAGTCGTCTTAATTCAGAAAGAAAAACAACGGGAGCGGTAACTTGTTGCCTTACAACTTTTATTTCCTCTCTCGAAGC
>CACFLG010000098.1 GCA_902567095.1 uncultured OM182 clade bacterium | reverse complement strand
GGAAATACCCACCGCCGATATATTGGTAGAAACACCGGTTGTAGAGATATTAGTAGACGTTCCCGTCGCCGAAATATTGTTTGACATTCCTGTTGCTGATTGGCTCTCAGAAGAGCCGGTCAGGGACGAGTGAACACTGACTCCAGTGACAGAGCCGCTGGCTGATGCCCCTACAACGGAACCACTTGCCGTTGCCCCCGTGATTGATGTGCTCGCGCTTGTTCCGGTGATCGATGAACTGATGGTCGCTCCGGTTACCGAAGAATTGGCGGAAGAACCTATAACTGAGGAATGCGCCGAATCGCTTACAACCGACGAGCTATCACTGTTCCCTGTTTGAACAGAGACACTTTTTGAGTCTCCATTATGAATTGACTTGCTTTCAGTTTTCCCATTGATAAGGGAGCTGTTCACAGAACACAATTGGTCCTCTCCGCTGCCATTGTGAACGGATACGCTCTCTGATGTTCCATTAGAGATTGATTTACTGAAGGTGTTGCCTATTGTGAGAGAATGAGAGTATTGCACGTAATCATTCAAATCTCTGTCGTCACTATCATCTGCTGGCGGCAAAAGCTGGTGGTCACCCGTAAAAGAAAAATTGTGACTTTTACCCGTGAGGCTGTAATTAAAAGAATCGCTTTCGCTGAATGACACATGGTTGTACTGCCCTGTCGCTCGCTTATCATCGACGATGTCTTGAGCTCGCTTTAATGGTGTCTTTTTGTTGCCACCCATGCTGATACTTGTCGAATCACCGTAGTTGGTATTGAAACTGTTGCCCACGG
The DNA here is from genome assembly GCA_902567095.1 of uncultured OM182 clade bacterium. Classification (GTDB taxonomy): domain Bacteria; phylum Pseudomonadota; class Gammaproteobacteria; order Pseudomonadales; family Azotimanducaceae; genus UBA9659. Next base: position 1,535 of record CACFLG010000098.1, on the reverse strand, counting down.
ACGTATGAACTGTATAACCCTCTGGCATGATATTGCTGCTTCCTTTTGACTCGAGCGTCTGCTGAATTTCTGGAACCTCGGTTTCGTCGCTGGATTTCCCTACCATGACAAAGCTCCCAATCTCTGGCACGGTTGTCATATGACTGGCAAGTTTGATCCAATGCCTTTCTGTTTTGTCTTGTGCATTTACAAAGCGAACGCAAACACCTTTGCAACTATAAGATTGAGATCTTCTATTTGCTTCGGACTCTTCAACATACTTAAAATCTTTAGTGTCGTGATCAAATACTGTTGATTTTTTAAAGTACTTTCTCTGAGTGTGCTCCATGGATTCTTTTTTAATTGAACCGGGCCCCTCAACTACGACGGCTAATATATTTCCTTGATGATCCCCACTGGATTCAAACTTCGTTACAAGGCCTTTGGCGTCTACCGCACTAAACTGATTGCTATAGGATCCATCCACAGAAGCATTGTGGGAAACAGAGACAGCAACAAATAATCGCTCACTCAATTCGGGTCGAACCGGGCTCTTCTCTGACTGCTTATTTTTTTTCTTAAACGCGCTGTTTTTCTTGCTGCTTTCAGAATAAAAGGAAGACACTTCACTAACGCTCTTACCCTTAGGGTGATCAATCGGGCTTAACCCCAAATCAGACTCTGAGATCACTTCCTTGACGTTGAAGAAGTGGCCTGGTTTCAAGTCACTGCAACCACTCTTACCATCGAGGGACGCTTTCCCAGCTGAGATTTTTTTATTCGCCGTATCTGATCTTTTTTTAGCCTCATAATCAGTCGCGCCATATTGAACCACGTGCATCTGCTCCATATTTAGCAGAGGTTTTTTAAAGTCATCATTCTCGTAATAATCGACGATAGATGTATTAACCTCTTCCCATGTAGCATGCTTCTGAGCCAACATAGTATGAATACCCGCCGTCGTCAGATTCTCTTGATATTTGAAGTCCGAAATATAATCGTCCCGCTCTTGACCTCCTTCCGAGTATGAAAGCAACAGAGACTTGATTTTTTCGTCATCCTCCTCTGTAAAACCATATTGATTAATCTTGCGCTCGTAGATCGGTTGATAAAAAGCTTGATCGGTAATGACCATCTGTTGATTAGTGTCAGTGTGTTTAAAATAATAAAATAAGTTAACTTTCTTCATAAGTCCGGTTATGAAATCAAGATCGGTTTCACCAGTCTGGATCCAGTCTTGCTTTCGATAATTCGCTAGGCCAAGAGAGTGAAACTCCGCTGCTATCGCGTTGTCTCTGAGCACCGATTTGACAACATCAACGATGGTTTTAGCTTCAAAGATTCTGTAATGGCTCTGCAAGCCAAGACGGAAAATTGCGGGTTTAACCTCTAGGTGATACTTCCCACGCTCAGCCATGGCAAAACCTGTCACAATTCCATTGAAAAACGAAACAGGTCTACGCTTTTTATCAGTTTCGTTACCCGGATAATTGCCCCGACTTATATCCATCTCAGTTTCTGGCAACCCAATTCGAATCGAAATTTTACTGCCAATG
>CACFLG010000097.1 GCA_902567095.1 uncultured OM182 clade bacterium | reverse complement strand
GGGCTATAACATCGAGCAGTACGCAGATGATGTAGTGGGCTTGGCGAACGCCCTAAAAATCTCACGCTTCCATTATGTTGGCCACAGCATGGGGGGAGGTATTGGATTTCAACTCGCAACCGCTCACAAAGACAGAATCAACAAGTTGGTGCTGGTTGCGCCGATTCCGTCCGAGGGCATCAGTGCGCCCGAATCCTTCCACGATCGCGCTAGAAAAATTAGAACGCACCCCAGAAGAAGAGAGATAATGCTGCAAGAGAGGCTGCTAACTAAGCTGAGGGCTCCCGAGGACGCGATTTCGCAGGCTGTAGACAGAGCGCTTTCTGTTTCTGAAAGCCATTTTGAGGACTCTTGGCAATCAATGGTTAGATTTAACGTCAAGGATAAGTTGAAGGCGCTGGATGCTCCCACTCTAATAGTGGCCGGAGCTGCGGACGGCCTATGTAAGGCAAATGTAGAGGATTGGCAAAGATTACCCAACGCGACATTACACGTTTTTAGTCGCGTGGGGCACGGTATCCCAAGAGAAATCCCGGAAGAATTCTCAGAGGTGCTCAAAGACTTTCTAGAGCACGGGGTAGTGAACGCGCAAACCCAAGAAAAAAAATTGAGGGAAAACAAAAAAAAGTCAGGCTCTGAAGGGTAATCAACTTATTCGATCGGGTAACATTAAGCGCACAAAAAACAGAAAAACGGGACTGCCAAACAGAGACACTTAGAGGAAAAAACGCATGGACCTAGAACTAAAAAATAAAAAGGCGCTTGTATCTGCAGGCCATAAGGGTATCGGGTTTTTCATCGCGAGCCGCCTACTTGAAGAAGGCGCTGAGGTAAGCATCTGCTGCCGAGAAAAGACTGATTTAAACGCGGGCTTGGGAAAGCTCTACGGGAAGGGAAAAGCGCACGGATTTATTTGTGATTTCTCGGATTCGGATCAGGTAATAAGCTGGGTAAAAGATGCAGGCGAGGCAATGGGTGGTATCGACATCTGCATTGGAAACGCAAGTGCCAGCGCTCAGCACGGGGAAGGCCCCACCCCGTGGAGATCGAGCTTCGATGTAGACATACTTGGAACGGCTATGTTTTTTGAAACGGCCAGGCCTTTTCTCAAGGAATCTTCCAGTGCGGCTATCGTTCAAATAGCAACAATAACCGCCATTGAGCATCACGACGTTCCAATCAATCCTAGCTATGGTGCGGTCAAAGCAGCGACAATAAACTTGATCGCTCAAATAGCGCAGCGTTGGGGTCCAGATGGTATTCGAGCAAACACAGTCTCCCCTGGGCCAATATTGATAGAAGAAGGCAGGTGGGATGAAATAAAGGAGAGATTACCCGAGCTCTACGAAAAAGATCGAAAGCAACATCCTCTCGAGCGCATGGGGACTGGGGACGAGATCGCCGACGTTGTTGCGTTTCTGGCATCACCAAGGGCGAGCTGGGTGACTGGCGCCAATGTTGTAGTCGATGGTGGCTATACAAAGCAGGTTGGCTTCTAGATACGAATTTTGACGTCCAGGAAGTTCTAATAAACGTAAAAATCAGCGAAAAGATTTAAGACCGACGCTAAGCCGGTCTCGAACGCAAAATAAATTGGGTTTGGATTTAATGAGGCAAAACGTTGAATAGGGAAAGGGTCGAAAAAGATTTCTCATGGATAGAGCGCTTAAAGCTAGCTCTTAAAAAAAACCGGAGAGATCCCTCGAGCAGATACTTTCAACTCGCAACTATAAGGCCTGACGGCAACCCAGCAAATAGAACAGTCGTTTTTAGAGGATTTGGGCCGAATGAGGAGATTCAACTGATCTCCGATACGAGGAGCCAGAAAATTTCTGAATTAAAACAGAAACAAAATGCGGCCATATGTTGGTATTTTTCCGATACTCGTGAGCAATTTCGAATTTCCGGCGTCGTGAAAACCGAGCCAAGCCGAGGATCAGATCTCGCTCAAGAGCTCTGGCAAAAAATATCCGAGCAGGCTCGATCTCAATTCTACTGGCCAGAACCAGGCCATAAATTTGAAGAGTTGGCCCAAGATTTTTCAAGTATCGATGTCAATAGTTCAACACCACCCGATGAATTCTGTGTGCTGCGTTTCATTCCAACAGAAGTCGATTATTTGTTGCTCAGAGGGAGCCCACAAGCGAGATTTAGAAGTTATCGGAGCGAAAATTCTTGGATATCGAATAGAATTAATGCTTAAAATCCGTTGAAGATAAAAAACTTCTCTGGGAAAGGCAGCTATGAATTTTATTCGTTGGAATCCCAACTATTTGAGAGCTTCCCGAAGTCCCTCTGCCAAGTGATCTCAGCTTTCCTGTCGCTCCG
>CACFLG010000096.1 GCA_902567095.1 uncultured OM182 clade bacterium | reverse complement strand
CTAAAGTTGCGCCATAATCAGGGTAATCAACCGACTTGGTTCCGTCGGAACCAAGATCGAAAACTTCAAAACCTTGCTTATTAAGATGCTCGATGATGTCGCCCTTTAACGTGGCTCCAGCGTGATCACTTGCAGCATAAAATCGTTTCATAAGATCGGGATTCAACTCTATAAAATATCGGTTTCCCATATACTTGAACACAATGGTAATGGTTTGCAATAACGGGAAAATAAAATCAGCAAGTCATGGTAGAAAAAGGAGCAACAAGAATCAAGGCATGAGTTTTTTCGAAACTAGCTTAGAGATATGGTTAGGTCGTAAGCCTCATCCCAACCAAACCCGCGCATTTTTAAAAAGCCTCAACCAAGGAGCTTCTCCTTTCCATTGGCTTCCAGACCAAGTATGTTGAAAGGCTCGAAAGGCTCGCTCGGGGTGAGGCATCATAGCCAAGATACGACCACCTGCACCTACAACAGCTGATACGCCGTTTTGCGACCCATTTGGATTTTGCGGATAATGTTCTGTGACATGTAGATTGGAATCCACATATTTCATTGCAATTCGATTATTTGCCTCTAAAGAGTCTATCTTTGCTGCTGAGGCCTCTGCTCGCCCTTCTCCATGACTCACTACGATAGGCAGACTAGAACCCTCCATCCCTTTCAGAAAAATAGACTCGGTTTTTTGAATTTGCACCATAGAGATTCTCGCTTCAAACTGTTCTGATTTGTTTCGTAAAAATCTTGGCCAATCTTTCGATCCAGGAATAATCGATCTAAGGCCCTCCATCATCTGGCATCCATTACAGACTCCGAGGGAAAAAGTGTCTTCGCTAGCGAAGAATTTCTCAAACACCTCTCGCAGGTATGGATCATAAAGAATAGATTTTGCCCAAGCTCGGCCAGCTCCAAATGTATCACCAAAAGAAAAACCTCCAGAGACAGCTAAACCTTGAAAATCGTTTAAATCAATTTCTCGTTTCTGCAGTTGAGTCATGTGAACATCTACTGGCGAGAATCCAGCGCTATAAAATGCCGCTGCCATTTCAAGTTGACTGTTTGTACCCTGTTCCCGAAGTATCGCAACCCGAGGCCGCCGATGATTTTTCAAAAATTTTGCACAAATGTCTTCATCCACCTTAAATAGGCATTCTGCAAACAAACCCCTGTCTTTTTCATTTTCAAGTAAATCGAATTCTTCTCTTGCAGTTTCTGGATTGTCTCTCAGAGATTGAAGATAAAAACCTGTCAAATTCCATTCTCTTTCAAGCTCCGATCGAGTACAGCTAAAAAATCTGTTATCTCGATAATTAATGCAAATTGAGTTTTTGGTATTTGGGGTTCCTATTACCTTCCCTGGAATACTTAGACTCTCTAACTCCTTTAACACCATAGCTACACGATCTTGCCTGACTTGAACGACTGCACCTAACTCTTCGTTAAAAAGGAACTGTATAGGATCCAGAACTTCATCTGGGAGCGAGATTTCGATTCCAGCTCGCCCTGCAAAAGCCATCTCTAAAAGAGTTATGAGCAAGCCTCCGTCAGATCTATCATGATAGGCTAAAATGCTGGACCGGTGTTGCTGCATAAAACGAAAAAATGATTTGAGCTGTTTTGGATTTTCAAGATCCGGCGCTTCGCTCCCCAGTTCTTGGTAGCATTGAGCTAAGATGCTCCCTCCGAGCCGCTGTTTACCGTTAGCTAGGTCAATAAAAACCAACCGCGTGTTGGCTGAAATCTTAGTAATTTCCGGAGTAAGCGTTTCCCTAATATCCACTACTGGCGCAAAAGCAGTGGCGATGAGTGTCACCGGCGAGATTACAGATTTATGTTTTCCAGAATGGCTCAACCAGTTCGTTTGCATTGAAAGTGAATCTTTCCCGACCGGAATACAAATTTGTAATTCTGGACATAGGTTAAGACCTAGATCTTCAACAGCACTATATAGGTCTCTCTTATCGTCTTCAAAATCAGCTGCGGCCATCCAGTTCGCAGAAATTTTCACTTTGGAAAGACCACTAATTTTTGCGGCGGCGATGTTAGTTATTGCTTCTCCAATAGCAAGCCTTACTGAAGCCCTGCTTGATATAATAGATACAGGAGCTCTTTCTCCAATAGAGATCGCTTCGCCGGCGATACCTTCAAAATCCGCTGCTGTAACTCCAACGTCTGCTACGGGTACTTGCCAAGGACCAACCATTTGGTCTCTCGCCACAAGCCCCCCGACCGTTCTATCGCCAATCGTTATTAAGTATTTTTTGCTTGCAACGGTGGGGTTTTTTAAAACTCTATCCAATGCTTCCCTCAAATTTGTTTTCTTCGAAACACCTGGGACAAACTTTTCTTTT
>CACFLG010000095.1 GCA_902567095.1 uncultured OM182 clade bacterium | reverse complement strand
TATTCGCCGCATTATGTTGATGGAGGCATCATGGCCATCGAAAAGGCTGGCCGCGGTAACAAAGCGCAGTGGTGGGCTCGATTTTTCTAGTTTGCCACCAGGTTCGCTGCTTGAGTCTACGGAACTAATTTTCATTTCAGACATATTGTCTCTCCCTAGCGCTCCTGCAGGAGCAGTGTCATGGTATTTTTTAAATTATCGTGAAGTTTTTTTGTGTGTTCCTGATCTTCGGGCTTCGTCAACCAGTAGTAAACAATACCGATTATAGACGCACAAAAATGTGAGCTGATGATATCTGTCCGATCTGAATTTATATCTGTTTCTTTGAATTCGGCCATGATCCAGCGAGCTACGTCTTGATGTCTTCTTCTGTGAATCTTCTCGATGATCGCCTCAAGCTCCGTTCCAGCATTCACCGATTCGAACCAAAGCGTATAGAAGGCTCTTACCCTCTTCGGAGCCTCTAAACAGAACCGATAGTGCTCATCTAAAGCCCGATGAATTGCTTCGATACCAGTTTTTCCAACGGTCGCAGACTTTAACTGCTGAAGCCACACATCCCCTATGTTTCTCAGCACAAAGGCCATTAAGTTATCTTTTGATCCGAACCTTTGACTCGCTAGTCCCCGGGAATAACCCGCCTTTAATCCGACTTCTTTGAGACTAGTCGCCGACGGGCCTTTAGCTACTATTAAATCTACGGTGGCGTCCAACATTTTCATATCGGAAATTTCTGTTCTTTCCGCTTGGGTTAAACGACGATTAGCAAGTGCCATTATTAAAAGTTTGACTCGTTCGTTGAAAATCCTATATCGGCGCCATTAATGACGGCATCCATGTACCCCTTGTACCTCGGCAGGAGCTGCGCAAAATAAAATCTGACCGAGGCAAGCTTTCGCTTAATAAACTCGTTGTCGCCATCATGAGCGAACACCAAGGCCCGCTCGGCACTTCGCGCCATGTACCAAGAACCGGAGACATACCCCATCATCATTAAAAAATTAAAAGCTACACCTCCAACGAAATTTTGTCCCAATTTAGAATTCTCAATAACAAAATTCGTAGTTGATTCTAGGTTTGTTGCTGCTTCTTCCAACATTTCTGCTATCTTCTTGAATTCAGAGTTACTCTTTAGTGTCTCCGCAGTTTGAAGGATCTCAGCTATATAACTCCTCATGGCAGCACCCTGATCCTTCAATACCTTTCGGCCAAGCAAATCATTCGCTTGAATTCCATTGGTGCCCTCATATATCGCGGCAATTCTGGCATCTCTGTAATGCTGAGCGGCGCCAGTTTCTTCGATAAAGCCCATTCCTCCATGAACTTGTATCCCTAGAGAAGTAACCTCGTTTACGAGCTCGGTACACCAAGCTTTTACTAACGGAGTGAGCAAAGCGAATCTATCCTGATAAAATTCGCGTTCTTCTTGAGAACTCCCATTAACCCTAAAATCGTGGGCGTAAGCTCCGTCATAAGTTAGTCCTCGCATCGCATCAGTCATCGATCGCATCTGCATTAACATTCTTTGCACGTCCGCGTGTTCAATTATCCTCGCCGGCTCACCCGTCTGTGAGTTGCGGCCTTGCACTCTGTCCTTTGCATAAGCCAAGGCATCTTGATAGGACCTTTCGCTCAGCGCTACTCCCTGGAGGCCAACCTCCAATCGCGCATGGTTCATAAGCGTAAACATACAAGCCAGGCCGTCGCCTGGTTTTCCGATGAGGTACCCAATCGCCCCGGTGTCCTCTCCAAAACTCATGACACAAGTTGGGCTCGCGTTGATTCCCAACTTATGCTCCGTAGATACTACTTTAAGGTCGTTCCTTTCGCCCAAACCCCCATCAGCGGTGGGCAGAAACTTTGGCACGAGAAACAAAGACAGCCCTTTGTTCCCAGGGGGCGCATCGACCATGGGCGCGAGAACAATATGAATTATGTTTTCAGCCATATCATGCTCGCCCCAAGTGATATAAATTTTTTGTCCTTTAATGAGGTAGTGATCGCCGACAGGTTCAGCTATCGTCCTTAACTTCGACAAATCAGAGCCCGCATGGGGCTCAGTCAGATTCATTGTCGCACTCCACTTGCCCGTCACTAGGTTTGGCAGATATCTCTGCTTTAAATCTTCGTTCGCGTGATCGCTCAGAGCGTCGATTGCTCCTGCAGTCAGCATGGGACACAACGCGAAAGAGGTGCAGGCACTGTTCCACATTTCTGACGCAGCCAGATGAACAAGAAAAGGAAGTCCTTGTCCTCCATAAGAAGGATTTTGAGCTAAAGCGAGCCATTCACTATCGACAAATTGCCGATATGCGTCGACAAAACCCGAGGCCGTTTTCACTTCTGATCCCTGCACCTTTACTCCTTCAGCATCGCCGACCCTATTTATGGGCGCAATCACCTCACCGGC
>CACFLG010000094.1 GCA_902567095.1 uncultured OM182 clade bacterium | reverse complement strand
CCGGATTACAAAGTTTTTGCGCCATCCAGAGTAAACTTAATAGGTGAACACACCGATTATTGCGGCGGAGAGTGTATGCCCTTTGCTACATCGAATGGAACGGATTTTTTTTTCAGTTCTAATGAGTCTGGTACCCTTGAAGTCTACACGGAGCGTTTTAAGGAACGGCATGCTTTTGCATTGAAATTGGAGAAAACCAGGCGAATGTCCTCCGACTGGAAGGATTATGTTTATGGCGTTTTGTTTGCCATTAGCGACGAATATAAAATTAGAGGCGGGCAAATATATGTCCGTCAGTCTATAGGGTCCGCTGGATTAGCTAGCTCAGCATCATTTTGTGTTGGACTTACGAAGACTCTTTGCCCTGAGTTAAGTCCTCTCGAACTTGCCGAAAAAAGTTGGCAAGCTGAGAGAAATTACGTTGGTGTGAAATGCGGGATCATGGATCAAATCAGTATAAGTCTTGGCGGTGGTTTGAATATGAAGGCAAAAGATCTTTCCTTTTCCAGCGTTTCTTTGGATGACTCCGACTGCCAGCTAGTTATTTTGGATACTTTAGTTCCACGGGAGTTGCTTTCCTCTAACTACAACACTAGGTACGAGGAAATGCTGGAAGTTGCCGATACAATCGGCCTCACTAGCGTTGATTTGCTTGCCGGAGTTGATGGGGTGCCTAAAAAGCTTCAACCTAAATTGAAAGCTCGCCTGAGACATGTGCTTAGCGAGTGCGGCCGAGTTAAAAGAGCGGCAAAGGCCATCGAAATGAGAGAATGGAGAGTTTTGGGTTCTTTGATGAATCAAAGTCACGCGTCTTTAAGGGATGACTACGAGGTTTCGTGCCCAGAACTCGATACAATCGTGAGCTTAGCCCAGGCTCAAAAAGGGGTTCTTGGCGCTCGTTTAACTGGGGGAGGTTTTGGTGGATGTGCCATTGCGCTTAGCCAGAAAAATTCGGTTCAGAGCTGGCAGAAGGGGGTAGAGGAAGCATATAGAGAAATATTTGGTTACAACCCAAGCATATTTGAGGCTAATTTTTCTCAAGGCGTTAAATTGACTCGCCTTTCATCCGAATCTAAGTGAATTTTTTTCGCTCCCAAGCCCACGCGTCCGCACAGATCTGACGAAGTGTTTTGGATGCTCTCCATTCAAGCTCTTTGTTAGCTAGCTTAGGGTCTGTGAAGAGGCGTTCTGCGTCGCCAGGTCTTCTTCGAACCACTCGATACGGAAGAGCTCGACCGACAACTAGCTCGTAGGTTTGAAGCACATCTTTAACCGAATGACCCTTTCCGGTGCCGATGTTGAATGCTCGCCAACCATTGAAAGATTCGATTTTTTCTAAAGCGGACACGTGGGCTTTCGCGAGATCAACCACGTGCACATAGTCTCGGATACAGGTTCCATCGGGAGTATCGTAGTTGTCTCCGTATATAAAGAATTCGGACTGCGCTCCAACAGCGATCTTCGACAAAACTGGTATGAGATTCGTTGCCCTGTGTCGAGAGGCTTCTCCAATCAAACCGCTGGGATGCGCTCCTGCTGGGTTGAAGTATCTCAATGAAACAACATTCAGATTGTTGCGCAAAACCTCTAGAGCCTTGAGAATCGTTTCATTTATTACTTTACTCTCTGCGTAGGGGCTTAGTGCTTCAGAGGTCGAAAAACTTTCTTCGATAGGCATCTTTGCAGGGTTTCCGTAAACTGTTGCAGATGAGCTAAACACAAAATTTTTTACTTCAAGCTCCTCGACTAATTTACAAAGGTTTATAGTTGGAATTAGATTGTTGTCAAAGTAAGCAACAGGGTCCAAGACCGATTCCCCAACTGACTTAAATCCAGCCAGATGAATAATTGCATCAATTCGTTTGTCTCTAGAGAATTTTAAAACAGATTGGTAATCCCTAAGGTCTGTCTCATGAAAAACTATTTTTTTTTTGGAGAGTTTTTCTGGCCCGTCCAATGCTGTTTTATAGCTATTGCTCAAATTGTCGATTACAAAAACGTCATGTCCAGCTATAAGTAATTCGGCAGCTGTGTGGGATCCTATGAACCCAGCTCCACCTGCTAGAAGGACATTCATGTCAATTGTATACCAAGATTCTCCTCGAGCTCGCTGATCGCTTGCTCAGGAGAAAAGACCTTGATGGTTCTCATTCCCATTGCTTTCGCAGGCTTTAAGTTTACGCCCAAGTCGTCGAGATATAAGCACTCGACAGGCGAGACCTTGGCCTGCTCGCAAGCTAGTTTGTAGATTTTGGGATCTGGTTTTCTCACGCCGACTTTGCTAGATTCGATAATAAATTCGAAATTAGACATTACTTCTTCAATAGCATAATGTTTTTTCTTAGAATGCGCCATTCCTGGGCCTTGACCTGCGTTAACGTTATTCGTAATGCAACCAACGATGTAGTCTTCTTTAATCCTTTTAAGCACATTTACCATGCTAGGCCTAATTTCTCCCGACAAAAGATTTATGACTGCTTTCC
>CACFLG010000093.1 GCA_902567095.1 uncultured OM182 clade bacterium | reverse complement strand
GCAGCCTTAGGATGGTCTTGGTTTTCATAAATGCGCATGGGTTCAGAAGCGCCCTTTATAACGCTTTCATCTACAATAACCTTGCTTACATCTTTTTCGGAAGGCAAATCATACATGATGTCGAGCAGAACAGACTCTAGAATTGATCTGAGTCCTCTCGCACCAGTTTTTCTTTCCATCGCTTTTTCTGCGATCGCCACAAGAGCGTCATCGCGAAAATCTATTTCAGAATCCTCCATCTCAAAGAGCTTACTATACTGCTTAGTGTACGCATTCTTAGGTTCTTTAAGGATACGCACCAGCGCTTCTGCGTCTAGTTCGTCAAGGGTTGCCAATACAGGTAGTCGCCCTACAAACTCCGGAATGAGACCGTACCTAACCAAATCCTCCGGCTCTACACCTTCTAGAGTTTCCCCTAGATTTTTTTTAGTCGCGTCAGTTTGTACCTTTGCGGAGAAACCGATACTACTTTTATCTGAACGATCTTGGATCACTTTATCAAGGCCAGCAAAGGCTCCACCACATATGAATAATATGTTGGTCGTGTCAACCTGCAGGAACTCTTGTTGAGGATGCTTTCTGCCACCTTGCGGCGGGACCGATGCTACAGTGCCCTCAATAAGTTTAAGAAGGGCCTGCTGCACCCCTTCGCCGGAAACATCCCTGGTTATAGACGGATTGTCTGATTTGCGCGATATCTTATCTATTTCATCGATGTAAACAATTCCAACTTGAGCTTTTTCAACGTCATAGTCACACTTTTGTAGCAGCTTTTGAATGATATTTTCTACGTCTTCACCTACGTAACCCGCTTCGGTGAGAGTAGTTGCGTCAGCTATGGTGAAGGGGACATCAAGAAGCCTGGCTAGAGTTTCAGCTAGTAAGGTTTTTCCGACCCCAGTGGGACCAACCAGAAGGATATTACTTTTTTGAAGTTCTACATCGTCTTTTTTTCCCTTGTAGTTCAGCCGCTTGTAGTGGTTGTAAACCGCGACTGAGAGGACTTTCTTAGCTCTTTGCTGTCCAATAACATATTGATCCAGAATTTCTTTGATCTCTTTGGGAGTTGGAAGATCCCTGGCTTCTGTGTGTTCCGAAGACTCTTGGAGTTCTTCTCTTATTATGTCGTTGCATAGCTCTACGCACTCATCGCAAACGTAGACGGAAGGACCAGCAATAAGCTTTCTAACCTCATGCTGACTTTTTCCACAAAAGTTACAGTGCAGCAGCTTCCCGTCGCCACCATTCCCGTCTTGATTATCTGTCATAAACCAACCTCAACTACTCTGATTTACTAAAACTTTATTATATGCAAAACCAAAGAAAATAAAAAACGTCCTTTCCTCGGTCAATTTTACAACGATTTCAGGCCTACCCGAGGTTCCTGTATTTTGTCGATTATGCCGTAGTCTAGCGCGTCTTGGGCGGTCATAAAGTTGTCTCTTTCTGTATCCTTTGCCAATTCATCAACACTTCGACCCGTATGGCTTGCCATAATCTCATTCATTCTCTTTCTCAAGAAGAGAATTTCTCTTGCCTGAATTTCTATGTCCGAGGCTTGTCCTTGTGACCCACCACTTGGCTGATGAATCATAACTCTAGAATTCGGAAGGCAATATCGCTTTCCTTTTTGACCTCCAGCTAGCAGAAACGCTCCCATGCTAGCGGCCTGCCCTACGCAAAGAGTCGAAACCTCGCAGTTTACGAACTGCATTGTGTCATATATCGCTAACCCCGCTGTGACAGAACCGCCTGGAGAATTTATATATAGCTGAACGTCCTTGTCTGCATTCTCTGATTCGCAAAACAACATCTGAGCAACGACCAAGTTTGCTACGTTGTCATCTATCGGGCCCACCACAAAAATGATTCGCTCCTTAAGGAGCCTGGAGTATATGTCGTAGGACCTTTCCCCGCGAGCGGTTTGCTCGAGAACCATTGGGACCAGACCGAGCCCTTTAACAGGAAGATTCGTGCCATCGTAAACCATTGGTATTAAACTCCTTTTCAATTGTATCTTGGTGGCCTCAAATTTAGTCGTCCAGAGAACTAACCTTGCATTAAAGCCCCAATTGCTTCGTTTTACGGATTAAACAAGACTAATAGATCTATATTTCTGACGGAAACTAATAGTTCTCTTTTTAATCTGCCTCATCAGGATCTTTTTCTGGTCCGCTATTATTAGAATAATCCGCTTCTCTACTAACCGCTTCGCTATAACCCACTCTTTTGGTTGTTACGGAAGCAGTCTTCAGCACCAGCTCAACTACCAGATCCTCAATAGCAATGTGTTTAATCTGGCTAAGTTCTTGTTCATTGTTTCTGTAATAGTTTTTTACTTGATCAGGATCGTCATAATCATCAGCTATTTTATCAATGAGCTCATTTATCTTTTCTTCGTCAACAGTTAGCTCGTACTTTTCAATCACCGCTCCCAATACAAGAGAGGCCTTAACTCGATCTTTGGCTTGATCAGCGAACATTTCTGACGGCAACATATCGGGCTCGATCTTCATCCCTCCCCCATATTGCTGGACCATTTGATTTCTCATTCGCGCGGCTTCTTCTTCAACAAGGGCTTTTGGAACACTTACATCGTGTATCGCCAGTAGCCCATCTCTTACTTGCCCTTTGACCTTGGT
>CACFLG010000092.1 GCA_902567095.1 uncultured OM182 clade bacterium | reverse complement strand
CATCGTAAATTTCTCCTATTAGGTTTGTCAGATTATTTCTCTCAATAGCGTCACGCAAACCTGCCATTAAAGCTAGGTAATAATGGAGATTATGAATGCTATTAAGAGTAGCCCCTAACAGTTCTCGACACTTATCCAAATGATGCAGATAACTCCGTGAATAATTGCAGCACGTATAACAGGAACAACTTGGATCAATCGGGCGATCATCCCGCTTATTGGTTGAATTGCGAAGACGCAAAACACCAAAGTTTGTGAAGAGATGTCCGTTTCTTGCGTTTCGGGTTGGCATAACGCAATCAAGCATGTCGATACCTTTGACCACACTTTCAACAAGATCCTCCGGCGTGCCCACACCCATTAAATATCTTGGCTTATCATCTGGCATGGATGGTGCCACACTGTGAATAATTTCTCGCATTGTTTCCTTAGGCTCTCCAACTGAGAGACCACCTATGGCGTACCCATCAAAGCCAATTTCGGTGAGGCGACGCAGCGATTCATGGCGCAAATCTTCATACATGCCGCCCTGTATTATGCCGAATATAGAGTTGGGATTTCCTTCGAAGGCCTTTTTACTTCTAAACGCCCAGCGCATCGATCGAAGCATAGATTTATTTGTTTCTTCTTTATTTTTTCCATACGGCGTACATTCATCGAAACACATGACTACATCTGAATTCAGTGAACGCTGCATTTCTATGGATATTTCAGGAGAAACGAAGACTTTATCTCCGTTAATTGTAGAACGAAAAGTAACTCCCTCTTCATCTACAAATACATTCTTACCCAAACTAAAAACTTGAAAGCCGCCTGAATCAGTAAGAATCGGCCTCGACCAATTCATGAATTTGTGTAATCCGTTAAAATGATCGATTATCTCTTGACCAGGCCTCTGCATAAGATGGTAAGTATTTCCGAGTAGGATTTGGGTTCCCAAATTTTCCAGTTGCTCGGTAGTTAGTCCCTTTACCGTGCCATAGGTCCCGCAAGGCATGAAAATGGGTGTTTGGACCTCGAAGCTTTCACCATTCAAACGATGAAAGGTGATCGTCCCCCTTCTTGCTAAACCGTCTATGTTTCTTATAGAAAATGATATAGACACCGAACAAAACCTTAGCGTGTGATGAACATCGCATCACCGTAACTAAAGAATCGATAAGACTTCTCTATCGCTGCGCGATACGCTTTTCGAATGCTATCTAATCCCGCAAAGGCACTTACTAGCATCATTAGTGTCGATTTCGGTAAATGAAAATTTGTAATCATTGCGTCCACAACCTGGAAGTCGTATCCAGGATATATAAAAAGATCTGTGCTTCCCTGCATTGGCTGGAGCATCCCCTTTACCGATGCAGCTTCCAAAGATCTAACAGAGGTAGTTCCGACCGCTATAACTCTTCCGCCCAAATCCCGACAGAGATTAACAGCATCACATACTCCAGAATTCACCTGCAGTGCTTCCTTATGCATTTTATGATCTAGAATGTAATCACCTCTCACAGGCAAAAAAGTCCCTGCACCGACATGAAGCGTGATTTCCTCTCGATTTATTCCTTTTTTATCAATTTCTTTCAAAATATTATCATCGAAATGAAGGCCTGCCGTAGGTGCTGCGACCGCGCCATCGACTTTCGCATAAATAGTTTGATATCGAGCTCGGTCACGCTCGCTTGGAGTTTTTTTTAAATAAGGAGGCAAGGGAACTTCGCCGAGCTCAGACGCTATGGCTAAAACGCCGGGTTCAGGAAACAAAAGACGAAACAAATTGTCATCGCGCCCCTCCACCAAGACTTCAACTCCTTTTTCAAGATGTATCTTGGCTCCGACATGAATTGATTTATTAGAACCAACTAACGCAGTGGCGCGGAGCTTACTCTGAATCTGGTTTATCATAAGCTCCACCCTGCCTCCTGTTTCCTTAGTTCCTAATATTCTTGCCGGTATCACTCTGGTGTTGTTAAAAACCAACAGATCAGATGAATTTAAGAGAGTCGGAAGATCGCTAAACCGGAGGTGATTTATTTGCCCAGAGCCAACATCAAGGTGCATCAAACGACTATCCGAGCGAGATTCAGTCGGCTCCATCGCTATAAGACGCTCAGGCAGGTCATAGCTGAACTCAGTTGTCTTCATAAATTAATACTTTTTTGCAATGGTACCGGAGGTGAGACTCGAACTCACACTCCCGGAAAGGAACCGGATTTTGAATCCGGCGCGTCTACCAGTTCCGCCACTCCGGCATTGAAGCTCGACGATTATAACAGTGGTTTTTTGCCACGACTACCATTCAATCGAATATGGAGTCACTTGATCTAAATAATTGAGAGCAAATTTGTATCGAAAATGTTGGCGGTTAAAATCTAAAACTGCAATGATTTAAGCAATTCTAAATATGGGAAGGGCAAAGAAAGTGAGTGAGGCAAAACAAGAAATACCTTTTTGGCTAAAAGACAACTTTGCGCCGGTTTTCGAAGAGACATCTACGACAGATTTGAAGGTGCTCGGACAGATCCCACGAGAGCTTAATGGTCGTTTGCTTAGAAATGGAGCGAACCCAAAATCCGGTTGGTCAGATCACTGGTTTTTAGGCGACGGAATGTTGCATGGAGTCGAGATTCGAGACGGAAACGCAAACTGGTATAAAAATCGATATGTAAAAACACCTATGTTTCTTGATCCAAACTCAGATGTAATGAGTTCGCTTGGAGATATGTCTAG
>CACFLG010000091.1 GCA_902567095.1 uncultured OM182 clade bacterium | reverse complement strand
ACACAAAAAAGACACTCGGAAACGCAGTCATAGCAGGGGTTTGAGAGGTGGTGCGTGGGTGCAACAATTGAGTGGGAGTAGTTTTCACCCCTTAAACCCCCATAAGATAAGGATCCTAAAGATACAAACTTAATACAAACTTTTGACAATACCCTTATTCTTGTGTCATTAGTTTTCTGTAGATACAAACTTTAGTGCAAAGTTTGGTCACTTACTGCAAAACATAAGCACAAGTTAATTAGATCCATCTTGAAACGCTCTGTCCGATAAAACAAAAGCCGCAATTTCATTAATATCATCTATCTTCAGAGAAAAGTCAGGAAACACGGGGCCTGCCTTATTATCACCTGATGGCCGGATTATGTGAGCTTTAGGAAAACCAACTTCAATGTTGCTATTTGTTAGAGAAAAGGTTTCCATTGAAGCGTAGGTGGTGGCAAAGTCAACACTTGCTTCACCGATAATCGAGCCAAACCCATAGTCTTTAACGATGGCAGCAAGCGAGACTGCGTTTGAATAGCTCGAGCGGTCAATCAATACAAACACGCGACCGTTATACCGCTTCCCTTCTCTGGGTGAGGTGGGCTGTATATGAAATTCAAACACAGAACCGTGCCGATTCGATTTATATCCTTGGGCAAGCTGATTGGAGATTTCATTTTGACTATCATCGGATTGTGCTAATCTTTTTTCATTAGAGGCTTGAGCGTGTTCGCTAGAGCGTATTAGAAATTTAGAAGCAAATTTAAAAGACGCTTTTGCAAACCATGCTATCAGAGGATCGCTGAATGAGTTGGTTCCCCCAGGATTTTGGCGAACATCGATAATAAGGTGAGACACTTCTTCATCTAGAAAGAATTCGAACGCCTCGTCAATAAAGGTCACAAACTGTGAGTTGTCCCATAGATCGGTTGGATTTTCAGCGTTATAAAACGGACCAGGCTTAAGATAGCCAACTCGTTCCTTAAGTAAACTAAATGATCGCAAAGCATCATCTTTGGGAGCAGTATCGTTTTTATCCCCATCAATTTTTGATGTCAGTGTTTTGCTATTAATTAGGTTTATATTTAAATCAACAAGCTTATTTTCTCTTAGAGCTGTCATGGTATACGCCCTCTGAAGTGTGCCTTGTTCCTGTTCAAGCAACCATAAATATTGGTGTAGTCTAGACTCAAGTATGGAAGCAGCGATTTCAGGCGTATCAGATGAAATGTACTTTATCAATGTTTGTAATAATTGCTGAACTGATTGGCCATTAATATGGGTAATCTGCGTACCTTCCGGAAGTGCATTTTCCGAATAATCTTTTGATACTGTCCAAGTATCGCCATTGATATTCACATAAACAGGAAATGTTCTACCGCCCGCATCTCTAAAGGACCGATAATCAGCTTCTGGGAAATTTATGTACGCATGAGCAACTTTGCCGAATGCAACAAACTTTTGAAACTTTATTCTTGCTTGTAACGGCGACAAAGGTACCGTCAGTTCCTTGCTTATCGTTTCAAAGTATTTGTCATAGTCCTTCTCATCAACATTGATGAATAAGTTGATATGCGAGGATTTTAGATCTTGATAAAGCTGAGTAAAATCTTCCTGCAATTGGGCGGGCGAAAGTTTTTCTTCAACTGCGTTGGCGCTAATCTGAAATGCGAGTAGCACAAATATACAAAATGACTTAAAGGTTTCCACAACAGTTTGATAATTTAAATTATTTACAGGCATTATAAAATACTTGGTTGAGAAAAGGATGAAATCCTCGTATGGATCGAGAACAACTTAGAAAAGTATTCGGAGTAGACTACAATTAATTGAATGGTCCGATTAAGAGAGGATAATAATTTAGCCTTTGGCACACTGAGTCGCTAACTAAAGCATTGTATAATTCCCTTATACAAACTTTGTATGAAACACCTAATTTATAGGCATATTCATACAAAAATGGGTGAAAAATGAAATACTTCTTATACAAACTTTTTTGAAACCCCTTTAAATAAAGGGTTTCAGAGGGTATTACTCATTGAGTGGGAATAGTTTTGGATTTATAAGTTATATGGAACTAACGATTGAACAAGCACTACAGCAAGGTATTGCAGCACATAAAGAGGGCAAGCTTCAAGATGCTGAGCGTCTGTATCGAGCTATCTTGCAATCACAGCCAGCGCACCCCGACGCTAACCACAACCTAGGCGTATTAGCAGTATCAGTGAATAAAGCTGCTGCGGCATTGCCGTTGTTTAAAATTGCTCTCGAAGCCAATCCAAAGATAGAACAGTTTTGGCTTAGCTACATTGATGCCCTCATTAAAGAACAACAGTTTGAGAGTGCCAAGCTAGTCTTTGAGCAGGCGAAAACGCGGGGTATGGCGGAAGATAAATTAAATAATCTCGAGGCACAATTAGCTTCTGAAATGCAAACAGGAAATGTAAACAGTGTAAGTCCATCTCATCAACAACTCAGTAGCCTTCTAGAACTCTACCAGAACGGGCGATTTATTGACGCAGAAAAGCTCGCTGTACAGATCACTCAAGAGTTTCCTCAACATCAATTTTCCTGGAAAGTTTTGGGTGCACTATTGGGGCAAACAGGCAGAAAGTCGGAAGCCGCAGAAGTTAATCAGACAGCAGTTGCGTTATCTCCTCAAGATGCCGAAGCCCATAACAATTTGGGTAATGCACTCAAAGAACTAGGAAGGTCTTACGAAGCTGAAGCAAGCTATACACAAGCGATAGCGTTGAAACCTGACTATGCCGAAG
>CACFLG010000090.1 GCA_902567095.1 uncultured OM182 clade bacterium | reverse complement strand
ACAATGCTTCCGCGGCAAAATTGATCCAATGATTTTTTTCCATCGACTGCCAACAAATAAATGTAATGCTGCCCCCTGGCCTTAATCCTTTTTTTATATTTCTGAACGCGCGAATTGGGTTCGAGAAAAACATGACTCCAAAGCGAGAGAAAATTTTAGAATAAATGGGAGTTAATGATATGTTCTCCGCATCGATTATTTCGAATGAAATATTAGAAATCCCTTTTGACTTATTTTTAGCGCTAGAAATCATTCTTTCTGAGATATCGATGCCTTTAGTCTCCGCACCAGCGCTAGCCAAAAGTATGGTAGTAGACCCGCCGCCACACCCCACATCTAAAATTCGATCTTTCTTGCTCGGATTGATTGCCTCGATAGCTTTTATTGTGAACGGAGCAACTATTCTATCTATATAGTCACCAGCATTCAGGAAACCTTCGCCAAGTCGTCCATTCCAAACCTCTTCTTGTTCTTTATTATCTGAGTCCATAAGGTTCCTCTTAAAACTGATCTGAGTAAAATTCTCCTGCCAGATTAATCAACCCATTTTAGGTATGATTAGCGCAGTGAAAACCACACTTTTGAGTTTGGTCTCTCCGAGTGACCAAACCAATAGTTATAACATTTTAGAAAGCCATGATCGTTGATTATTTGTCAATGTTTAGCGGATAGGCATATAGGTGCATAAGACAAAAAGCGGAGATAAACTTTTAAAAAGCTTCCGGGTTTTAGGCGTGTTCTCAATGCAATTTTTCGATATCTAGGTTATTGCGATATCTGAACAACTATTGCTCGAATCATCGAGACCAAACGTAATTGTCATTTTAACCGATGACCAATGCTACGCAGGCCTTGGTGTTTATGGAAGTGCCCATCTACGAACTCCCAATATCGACCAGATCTTGTCGATAAAATGTTAGCAGAGGTCGATCGAGCGCGTGAGCAATTCGGGGTTTACAATCAGATCGGAACCTCGAGTAGAATTTTTGACCCTGTCCCGAGAAGACCGAACGCCTATTTCTCTGACAATGCCGAATTTTGACCATGTTTTTATTCTTGCCTCGCTCTATAATTCAAACGAAAACAATGTAGTCAAAGATTAAGGTTGCCTTGCATGGTAAACGAACCCAAGGAAAAAAAACTTCCCGCCGTTGGCGGCGCTTATGCGCATTATGTTTTATTAGTTTTGGTAGTTGTGTCAATTTTCAATTTTGTTGACCGGAATATATTGGCCATCCTCTCACAAGATATACAAGCTGATTTAGGAATCAGTGACGCTGATATGGGGTTTCTCTACGGCACCGTATTCGCTCTCTTTTACGCAATTTTTGGCATTCCGCTCGCTAGATTCGCTGACGTATGGGTAAGACGTAGCATCATTGCAGGGGGGCTCTTTTTCTGGAGTTTGATGACTGCTTTATCTGGGCTCGCTCGTTCGTTTTCGGTTTTAGCCACCCTCAGAGTTGGAGTCGGGATAGGCGAGGCAAGCGCCACCCCCGCTGCGTATTCCATGTTAGCGGATTATTATTCCCCTGGGCTAAGAGCAACGGTGATCGCGATATATTCGGGAGGCGTTTACATCGGAGGCGGTATTGGTTTGTTTCTTGGAGGCGCAATTCTAGAGGCTTGGCAGACTGCCTACCCGAATGTTTCTGACGCGCCCTATGGCTTGAAGGGATGGCAAGTCGCGTTTTTTATTGTCGGACTGCCTGGGTTGCTAATGGCTATTCTGGTGAGAACTCTCAAAGAACCAAAACGAGGTATTAGTGAAGGATTGACGATAGAGAATCACCCTCGTCCATTTTCCCTCTTGAAAACTGAATTGATTGCAATGATCCCGCTTATCAATCTGATTACTCTAAAAAAAGAAGGAGCCTCGATTTCTTTAAATTGCTTGGTTGCACTTTTAATATTTTTAGTTGCGTCGATTTTGATTTTGCTAACGGACAATGTTCCCCAGTGGTTAGCTCTGGCTATTGGGGTTTATTTGACATTTTGTTGGGTTCAGTCATTGAAAGCGAGAGACCCCGCTACCTTTAATATGATATTTCACTCTAGGGCCGTTCAGTATACGGTCTTTGCCTTTCCTACCCTTGCATTTGTGACTTATGGCATTGGTTTTTGGACTCCTGCGTTGATGCTTCGTTTGCACGAGACAAACCCGGCCGAAGTTGGAATGTATTTAGGGCTAGGCGGCGCGGCTGGAGGCTTGCTCGGAGTAACCATCGGCGGACGACTTGCTGACTGGGCAAAAACAAAACACCCCTCCGGAAGATTAGCGGTTGGGTATCTTTCAATTTTTGGAACTGTGCCTCTCGTTCTTTGGATGATTCATACAGACGATTTAAAAACCGCTTTTCTGCTTTGGTTTTTCTCCCATCTGTTTAGTGCTAGCTGGCCCAGCGTAGCGCCCGCCACAATTGCCGATCTTGTCCTGCCAAGAATGAGAGCCGCAGCGAGTGCTTATTATATTCTGGTTGTGACTATGATCGGACTGGCCTTAGGGCCCTATTGTATGGGACAGTTATCAGATTTTTATGCTAGCGGTGGAGCTAGCTCTGGCGAGGCTCTACAAAAAGCTATTGCAACCTCCTTACTGATATTTGTAATCACCGTAGTGCTAATTTTCTTAGCGTCGCGTCACTTGCCAGAGGAAGAGAGAACACGACTAGAGCGAGGGAGATCGTTGGGTGAAAAAATATAAATATAGAAAAAAGTTATGGAATTAGTATATCTGCCTATATCAAGCAGATATGCGTTTTGATAATTTTTTTCGTGTTAACATTCATTTTAGTTTAT
>CACFLG010000089.1 GCA_902567095.1 uncultured OM182 clade bacterium | reverse complement strand
TTCTGCGCCCGTTATAGCGGTGAAAGACATTAAACGAGGACAGTCTGTAGGATACGGAGGAATATTCAAGGCATTCGAAGACACCAGGATCGCCATTGTAGCGGCGGGCTATGCTGATGGATTCCCCAGAGAAATAGAGCAAGGGGCTCCTATTTTAATAAATGGTAAGAGATTTCCTTTGGTCGGAAGAGTTTCCATGGATTTAATATGCGTCGAAATCAAAAATTCGAGAATCGAGCCTGGCGACATAGCTATTTTATGGGGAGATTTGCTCCCCGTCGAAGAAGTCGCCCGATATGCGAAGACTATTCCGTACACGCTTCTTACAGGTATTTCTAGTAGGGTTCGACGAGAGTTTTTAGAGGAGACTTAGCCTTGCCAAAACAAAGAGTATTATTCTTGTGCGCCGAGTGTGGAGCGGAGCATACAAAGTGGCAAGGACAATGCTCTGCTTGTAAATCCTGGAACTCTCTCAGCGAGTCAAAGGCGAGCAACCGGGTGCCTCGTGGTCCACAAGGAGAACTTCAGCAGGCTTTAAAATTGTCTGAAGTCGCCGTAAAAAAGTTACCGCGCTTAAATAGTGGGCAAACCGAGTTCGATCGTGTTTTAGGCGGCGGTTTAGTGCCCGGTTCCGTTGTTTTGATTAGTGGAAACCCTGGAGCGGGTAAAAGTACGCTTCTTACTCAAGTCTCAAGTTTTATGTCTGAGACCGGACCGGTTCTATACGTGGCTGGCGAGGAAAGTTTGGCCCAAGTTGCAATAAGAGCCAGTCGTTTAGGTCTCCCAGTTGGAAATTTGGATATCGTCTCCGAAACTAGTTGCGAGAGATTGATATCGATTTGGAGAGAGCTCACTCCAAATGTACTAATAGTCGATTCTATTCAAGTGATGTTTACGGAAAACAGTGATTCCTCCCCCGGAGGTGTGAATCAAGTTAGAGAATCGGCTTCAATGCTTATTCAACAAGCAAAAAGCAGCAACACGGTTTTGATTCTTGTAGGGCACGTAACAAAAGAAGGCTCGCTCGCTGGACCTAGGACGTTAGAGCATATGATAGATGCATTCATCTCATTAGAGGGTCAGAGTGATTCAAAATTTCGATTATTACGAAGTATAAAGAATAGGTTTGGCCCAGTTAATGAATTGGGAGTTTTTGCGATGACTGAAAAGGGTTTGAGGGAGATAAAGAATCCGTCATCGATTTTTCTTTCTCGGTCGCAAGAATTGAAGCCTGGAAGTGTCGTAATGGTAGTTTGGGAGGGAACTCGTCCACTTTTGCTGGAAATTCAAGCCTTAGTCGACGAGAGTGTTTTGGGTCAAGCTAGACGCGTTGTAGTGGGGTTAGAGCAAAATCGCTTGGTTATGTTATTAGCAATTCTGCACCGGCACGGCGGTCTTCAGGTCGCAGATCAAGACGTATTTGTTAATGCCGTGGGCGGAATCAGAATCTCTGAGACTAGCAGTGATTTAGCGTTACTTGCATCGGTGATTTCATCATTCAGAAATTGGGTTCTACCTCACGATTTAGTAATTTTTGGAGAGGTTGGCTTATCTGGAGAAATAAGACCTGTCCCAAATGGCCAAGAGAGAATCAAAGAGGCTTCCAAGCATGGCTTTAAAATAGCAGTAATTCCTCATGGGAATCGGCCAAGCAAATCAATTGATAAATCGATAAGAACAATCGCGGTAAAAGACCTCGCTGAAGTTATTAGTCATTTAGAAAACCTAAGTTCGCCGAATTAGTTAAGTTTTTTGTACTTGACCCGCTCAGGCAAGATTTCTTTTTTTCCTAAACGTTTTAACCGATCCTCTTCATACTCAGAATAATTCCCCGAGAAAAAATTAACATCGCTTTCGCCTTCAAATGCGAGAATGTGAGTGCATAATTTATCCAGAAACCAGCGGTCGTGGGAAATGATCATTATTGAACCTGGAAAAGTTTCAATTGCATTCTCTAGTGCTTGAAGTGTTTCGACATCCAAATCATTAGTGGGTTCATCGAGCAGAAGAAAATTAGCTCCTTTTTTTAACAATTTGGCGAGATGCACCCGGTTTCTCTCTCCGCCAGAGAGATCTTTGATGAATTTCTGCTGATCCGATCCCTTAAAATTGAAACGACCAACGTAACTTCTAGACGAAGTTTCATATTTGCCTATTTGTATAAGTTCGTTTCCATCGGAGATTTCTTCCCACACGGTTTTCTCTCCTTGCAACGAGTCCCGTGATTGATCCACATAACCCAAGTTGACCGTCTCTCCAAGAGAAACGTGTCCAGAATTCGGTTTTTCCACACCGTTTATAATTTTAAAAAGAGTTGATTTGCCCGCTCCGTTCCCTCCAATAATTCCAACTATCGCCCCTTTTGGAACAGAAAAACTCAAATTTTCTATAAGAACTTTTTCGCCAAATCTCTTGGATAGGTTTTCAATCTCCAAAACCTTTTCTCCGAGCCTTTCTCCTGGAGGTATATATAGCTCTTGAGTTTCGTTTCTTCTCTGAAATTCTTTTGAGTTCAATTCTTCGAACCGAGCTAATCTGGCTTTATTTTTGGCTTGTCTAGCTTTGGGCTGACTTCGGACCCACTCTAGTTCTGCCTTTATCGATTTTTGCCTAGCAGACTCCTTATTTGCCTCAATTTTAAGACGTTTTTCCTTTGCAGAAAGCCAATCACTATAATTTCCTTCAAAAGGTATCCCCTGACCCCGATCTAATTCAAGTATCTCAGCGTGTTTTAACCCTGCCCTAAGGTGAAAGCCTTTCCCCACTATTTTCCCATCTTTAACCACAACACTACCAACGCTTGGGTTAGGGTGGGTT
>CACFLG010000088.1 GCA_902567095.1 uncultured OM182 clade bacterium | reverse complement strand
TGTCGGTTTCTCGGGATGGTTTTGTTTTGAATATGGCAAGAAGGAAGGATTGGCTCTAAAAGTTCAAGTAGTAAAAGAACGAGATCTTATTGAGCAAGAGCTTGAAAAATCGATAGTACGAATAAGCAACATGGAACAAGAGATTGCTGATTTGCAAGTTGGCGAGGTTATTGACACTGAAGCCAATGAACAAGTTCGTATCACAAATGAAGCTCTTCAAGGACAGATTGCTCGGTTGACTGAGGAAATCAATTTCTACAAGGGTATAATGGTCCCTAATGCTGCTGAAAAAGGATTAAGAATTGAGAGAGTAAATATAAGTTCTTATACAGGTAACCAAGCGCGTTACTCGATTTTATTGACTCAAGTAGTGGATGAGCACAATTTTGTTCAAGGAAACGTAGAGATATCAATAAAGGGTTTAAAAGATTCTCAGCAAATAACATACAAACTGAGTGAGCTAGATAATGAAAAGCAAGACTCTGTCCGATTTAGATTCCGATATTTTCAAGAGATAAAAGGAGAATTTGTTATCCCCGCAGGATTTTTGCCTGGGGAAATAAAGGTAATTGCTTTATCTACTGGATCGCGTTCGCGAATAATCGAGAGGTCATTTAGCTGGCCGAATAAGCTAGGCTAATCCAATAAAAGGAGATCAAATGTTTAACATCTTTAAGAGGAGAAACAATAAAAAAACAGGAATTACCCTTGTAGCGGGAAATTGCCAATTAATAGGCGATGTTCATTTTACTGATCGGCTTTTAGTGAATGGGGTAGTGAATGGAAATATTCGCGCAGAATCTGGCACTAACGCAACGCTTACTATAAGCGAAAAAGGCGAAGTGAGAGGTGAAATCAGGGTGCCGAACGTTATAGTCAATGGTTCAGTGGATGGTGACATCTACTCAGAAAAGCACATAGAGTTGTCGGCAAAAGCCGGGGTCAGCGGAAACATTTATTATAAGGTAATCGAGATGGTAATGGGGTCTAGGGTCGACGGACAGTTCGTTCACGTTGATGGCGAGGTTGAAAAATTAAACGTCGCTATATCCCCGAAGTCCCGAAAGAAAGAAGACGAATCTCCGATCGTAGCCAAAATCGTGTCATAAAAAGTGTAGAATTATGAAGCAGAAATCTAGGAAAATCCTATGACCCGAGGTCTTGAAAATGAATTTATTCCCTCAGAGGCCAAGGGTTTCGACCAAACAACTCCACTTGTATTTTCAGACCAGGCAGCTAAGAAAGTTCGTTCTCTAATTATGGAGGAGGAGAATGAAAATCTAAGATTGAGAGTTTTTGTTTCCGGTGGAGGGTGTTCTGGATTCGAATATGGATTTACATTCGATGATGAAGTCGAAGACGATGATATTGAAGTTGAAAACAGCGGAGTCTCTCTAGTGGTTGATGTTCTCAGTTTTGAGTATTTGGCGGGATCAAGCATTGACTATTTAGAGGATCTTCAGGGGTCTAGATTCGTAGTCATTAATCCCAACGCTGCAAGCACATGCGGTTGTGGCAATTCCTTTTCCGTATAAATAAAAAAAGGTCTCTCTCAAGCATCTTCTTTTTTGGAAACCGTTTCCCCTGAAACAAACTTCTTGGCAGTTTTATCTTCACTCGAGTAATTTCGGAGAGAAATAGTTTTTAACTGTTTTATCCTTGGATTTAATATTTTTCTGAAACTTTCTATTTCAGCCTCAGGAATGGGATCCGATTCTGGTAGCCTAACCTTCCGCGGATTTCTATGGACTCCGTTTACAAGAAATTCGTAATGGAGATGAGGAGCAGTTGCCCAACCCGTTGCACCAACGTAGCCGATGACTTGACCTTGTTTTACTTTTGCTCCCTTGTAGATACCCCTTGCGAACCCGGAAAGATGAAGATACTTCGTGACGTAGGTCTTCCCGTGTTTTATGACTATGAATTTTCCTGAGGCAGAATTTTGTGAGCGATTTGTTATATTGCCGTCGCTCGCCGCTCGCACAGGCGTTCCTTTTAGCGCTGCATAATCTATGCCTCGATGAGGTATTATTTTTTTGTGGATAGGGTGCATTCGCCTCAGGTTAAATGACGAACTTACGTGGGAAAAATGCACTGGATCTCTGATGAAAGCTTTTCTTAAAGGCCGACCATTAACATCGTAGTAGTCCTCTTTGCCTTCACTATTTTCGTAGGCGACGGCGGAGAACCGTTTTTTCATATTTGAAAAACTAGCAGCTAATATTTTTCCGACTCCAACTTCAACTCCTTCTACATAAATTTTTTCGTATATTACAGAGAAGCTATCGCCATTCCTAAGATCAAGTGCAAAGCTAATATCCCATTGGAATAATTCTGCTACCTCCATAATAAGTTTGTCACTCAATCCATATGCTTTCCCAGCTTTGTAAAGTGATGGGTTTTTGTTCGAGATCAATCCCGATGCAAAACTTGCAAGTCTTTCTTGTTCGATTAATTCCCAATGCCAATCGAATGTATTTCCTCTTTTCCCTATACTGAGAATTTTAAGGGGGGACTTGACGTATCTGAGATTAACGAGCTCCCCTTCTGAATTTGAGTTTACGTGAAGTTGCTCACCAGGAAGGAGCGCTTTCATTTCTTCAGATATTGAATCTAATTTCATCAGTTTCTGAAGCTCGCCAGGATTTATCTCATGTCTTTCAAAAATATTAGCGAGACTATCTCCGCGTTTAACCGTTATTTTTTTGGTAACTGAAAGCTCATCTTTGAGTCGCACTTCAGCAGTCAAGGGAGGCAATAATTCGTTGGACGATCGAGTTAAAGATGAACTTTTTTTACTGTCGTGATTTTGGTTTGGCGCCGTTTGATAAATTGCCCAAGTGGAAAACGT
>CACFLG010000087.1 GCA_902567095.1 uncultured OM182 clade bacterium | reverse complement strand
TGATGCGCTTTAAGGTCAATATCCCAGCCCTGTTCCCGCAGAAATCTCAGGTCGTCTATTGTAGATTTACTGCCAGGTATCAGAACAAGATCAATATCCGCTGGAATTGCTTCCCCTGCTTTTATCATAATAAGTTCTATCTCAGCTTCTTGAGAAAGGGGGTCTAAATCGTCAAAATTTGCCATTCGGGAAAGACATAAACAGGCAATTTTATAATGTGCGGAAGCTTTGGATCTGTAGGAGAAGATATCAAGCGC
Organism: uncultured OM182 clade bacterium; assembly: GCA_902567095.1. GTDB lineage: Bacteria > Pseudomonadota > Gammaproteobacteria > Pseudomonadales > Azotimanducaceae > UBA9659. The sequence continues at coordinate 2,674 of CACFLG010000087.1, read as the reverse complement.
ATCTTCTGCAGGCAGACGCCAAGCATCCTTAAAATAAGGTAGCACTCCAAAACCTTCCCATTTGGTGCGTGACTTTATAAACTCGTACCCCTCATCAAACAAACTCACATCACCACGAAATTTATTGACAATAAATCCTTCTATCAAATCACGGTCAGTATCTGGCAATATCGCATCTGTCCCGACAAGCTGTGCAATAACACCTCCTCTATCAATGTCTGCAACCAACACCACCGGAACAGATGCCGCACTCGCAAACCCCATATTAGCAATGTCACTTTGGCGCAAATTAATCTCAGCAGGGCTACCAGCACCCTCAATAATAACCAAATCAGATTGTGATTTCAGCCTTTCAAAGCTAGTTAAAACAGGTGCTAATAGCTGGCGTTTTATATGAGTATATTCACGCGCTTTTAACGAGCTATGATATTTGCCATGTATGATTAACTGAGAGCCTGTTTCTGTTTCAGGTTTCAAAAGGATTGGGTTCATATCTGTGTGGGATTGCTTTTTACTGGCGCGTGCCTGTAATGCCTGTGCGCGCCCTATTTCGCCCCCATCAGCAGTCACTGCAGCATTATTAGACATGTTCTGTGGTTTAAATGGAGAAACGCTAAGCCCGCGATTACTGGCGGCTCTGCATAAGCCGGCAACCAAGACTGACTTGCCAACATTGGAGCCAGTGCCTTGTATCATTACAGCAGGCATTCCACCAAAACCTTCTCTAAAACTCTATCCCTTTTTGGGCTTTAATACCGTCACGAAAGGGATGCTTAATAAGCGACATTTCTGTTACTAAGTCTGCTGCTGCTATCAATTCGTCTTTGGCATTGCGGCCTGTTAGAACAACATGTGTCATTAACGGCTTTTCATGAAGAAGAAAGTCAACAACCTCATCAATATCAAGATAATCATAGCGAAGGGCAATATTGATCTCATCTAATAATATAAATTTTATGTCTGGGTCGCGAATCAGCTCTTTTGCTTTTTTCCAACCTGCCTTTGCGGCTGCGATATCACGCTCTCTATCCTGTGTCTCCCAAGTAAATCCCTCTCCTGATACAATAAAAATGCACTCTTTTGGAAATCTTTTTTCCAGAAAATCACGTTCACCCGTACGCCAAGTCCCTTTAATAAATTGCACAACTGCGCAGGGAATACTATGCGCGATACATCTCATAATCATTCCAAAACCAGAAGAGGACTTACCTTTTCCAGGCCCTGTATGAACCATTATTAGACCTTTCTCCTCTGTTTTAGTGGCCATAAGTTTATTACGGGCAGCTTTGATTTTTTGCATTTTTTTATTATGGATTTTATTGCGCTCAATCTCTGTTTTAGATTGTTCTTCCTGTTCGCTCATTAAACAATATCCTCTTTCAAAAAATGGTGGGGGATAAAATGGCTTAAATTGACGGTATAAGTATGAACCAGATTATGATTACCAGCCAGATTACTATTACCAAATAGCTTATATTTGTAAATAAGAGCAGATAAATCCAGTTATTTGAAATTGGAGACTAATAAAAAAAGAATGGTCGGATATTGAGCAGTGACATAATTTGATTCAACAGTATATTTTGACCTAACATAAAATACATGCTGAATAGTAAGGATTGCCCGTCATAATAGTTTTTGAGGACAGACCAGTAACGGCAAAAATCATAAAGGGCATAAGGGGTAATAATGCAAAATATCACAAAAATTCCGGTTACTATAATTACAGGATTCCTTGGCTCTGGGAAAACCACACTGATTTCTCAGCTAATGCAGAACCCGCTTGGAAAAAGACTAGCGGTAATTGTAAATGAGTTTGGGGATGTTGGCGTTGATGGGCAGATTTTAAAAGGATGTGCTATCCCAAATTGCCCAGAAGAGAATATAATGGAACTGGCAAATGGATGTATTTGCTGCACAGTGGCTGATGATTTTATTCCAACGATTGAAGCATTAATGTCGCTTTCACCCCAGCCAGAACATATCTTAATCGAAACCTCAGGTCTTGCACTGCCAAAACCATTGCTTAAAGCCTTTGACTGGCCAGATATACGCTCTCGGATTACGGTTGATGGTGTGATTGCGCTCGCAGATGCAGAAGCTGTGGCATCAGGGCAATTCGCGCCAAATCTTGCCGGCGTTGAAGCACAACGTGAAGCAGATAATGCGCTTGACCATGAAACCCCATTATCGGAGGTATTTGAAGATCAAGTGGCCTGTGCTGACCTTATTATTCTTACCAAAGCTGACCTTGCAAATGAAGCAGATAAAGCAAAAGCAAAACAAATCATCGCAAATAATACCCCTCGCCAACTACCTATTATCGAAGTAGTTGAAGGACAGATTGACCCACGTCTTATCCTAGGGCTGGAGTCTGCTGCAGAAAATGATATTGAGCAACGACCCTCTCATCATGATGGGGCACCTGAGCATGATCATGAAGATTTTGATAGTGCCATTTTTAATATCGCTGAGTTTGATTTGCCAGAAACCCTTGTTCAAAAAATTGAAATGCTCGCTCGTGAACATCATATTTTAAGGGTTAAGGGCTATGCGGCTATTTCAGGTAAGCCGATGCGCCTTCTGGTGCAGGCTGTGGGCTCGCGTGTGCGCTCACAATTTGATAAAATGTGGCAGCCAGATGAAGTGCGCAACGGTCAACTTGTTGTAATTGCGG
>CACFLG010000086.1 GCA_902567095.1 uncultured OM182 clade bacterium | reverse complement strand
ATCTCTTCAATCTCATTCATTATTCTTCTTGAAACCAGATCCAAAAATTCAGGAGGAAGCCTAGCCCAAGTTGCGGTCATGAAATCAAGAGTCTCTACAGCTCTTAAACTAACGACGTAATCGTATCGACGAGAGTCTCCGACTACTCCTACACTTTTAATTGGAAGGAAAACGACAAATGCCTGACTTACTTTTTCGTAAAGCTCATGGTTGTGCAATTCATCTATAAAAATTTTGTCGGCTCTTCGAAGCACAGAAAGAAACTCCCTCTTTACCTCACCTAAAATTCTTACGGCTAAACCAGGTCCAGGGAAAGGGTGCCTATTTATCATGCTCGATGGCAACCCAAGTTGCCTCCCTAGCTCTCGGACTTCGTCCTTAAATAATTGACGCAGTGGTTCAACCAGTTCCAAGCTCATGTCCCTGGGAAGCCCTCCAACATTGTGATGAGATTTTATAACATGTGCCTTCCCTCCCTTGCCCGCCGCAGATTCTATAACATCAGGATAAATGGTGCCTTGAGCCAGGAACTTAATATCACTTAAACTTGCTGCCTCTTTTTCAAAAACCTCAATAAAAGTATTTCCTATTATCTTACGTTTTTTTTCGGGGTCGTTGATGCCAGCTAAACGATCTAGAAAAACATCCTCTGCGTCGACGACGCGCAAATCAAAAGAGCTCCCTGAACCGAAACCTTTTTTTACCATTTTTTGAACCTGTTCAACTTCATCGAACCTTAAAAGGCCGTTGTTGACAAAAACACAAATCAAATGATCGCCAATAGACCTAGCTAAAAGAGCTGCCACCACTGAGGAGTCCACTCCACCTGATAGACCCAATAAAACTTTTTTCCCGGCTACCTGCTCTCTTATCTTCTCCACCAAATCCTCAACTATGTTGGTCGGATTCCAAAGGGTTTCACAAGCACACACGGCTTTAACAAATTGCTCTAGTATCGCTTTACCTTGCTTCGTATGATGAACCTCAGGATGAAACTGCAGGCCAAAAAGGTTTCTCTTTTCATTGGCCATCATCGCTACCGAGGAATTTACTGAACTCCCAACTACCGAAAAGCCAGGAGGAACTGATATAACCGCATCTCCATGACTCATCCATACATCAAGAGATCTTTCATTTTTACTTGAATCCAGAACCGAATCGAGAAGTTTGGACTCAGCATCAATTTGAACCTTTGCAAAGCCAAATTCCTTTTGTGTTGACTTGATTACCTCACCGCCTAACTGCTTTGCCATGGCCTGCATTCCATAACAAATTCCTAGTAAAGGAACATTGGATGTAAACAAAAATTCGGGGATATCTAACCGATTCACCTCTGTAGCAGAATCTGGACCACCCGAGAGAATAACTCCTTTCGGAGCAAACACTTCGAACTCTTGCTTCGAAACATCGTGCGAGTAGATTTCGCAATAGATGCCTATTTCTCTTAACTTTCGAGCAATTAACTGGGTATATTGAGACCCAAAGTCAAGAACTAAAATTTTATCTTTTTGTAACTCCACGTTTTTTGCCTCGACAAAGTCACTTAGTATACCTGACGGGGTTCTAAAAATTATTATGTTTCGGTTATGATTATTTCTATGAAATCCTCAAATCGAGAAATTCTTTCTATTTCTGAGCTTAATAAGACGGTTAAAGGTCTTCTTGAGGCAGAGTTTTCTTTTCTTTACGTGGAGGGAGAAATCTCTAATTTTTCTAGGCCCTCCTCAGGCCATTGGTATTTCACGCTTAAAGATGAAAAAGCCCAGATTAAATGCGCTATGTTTAAAAATCAGAATCGCTCAGTAGGCTTTGAACCAAAAAATGGTCAACAGGTAGTGCTATACGGAAAAGTAACCCTTTACGAGGGAAGGGGCGATTTTCAAATTATCACTAGTTCCCTAGAGATTTCAGGAGATGGAGAATTGAGACGCTCCTTCGAGAAGCTTAAAGCCTCTCTGCAAAAAGAAGGATATTTTGATCAAAGCACAAAAAAGATAATCCCTAAGTTTCCAAAAAATATAGCCATCATCACATCTCCAACAGGAGCAGCCATAAAAGATATATTCTCGGTAGTGTATCGTAGGTTTCCAGCGCTGGGCATGACAGTAATTCCAACTCAAGTTCAGGGCGAAGAAGCGATTCCCCAAATCGTCGATGCTATTCAGACTGCGAACAACAGAAAATCACTATATGATCTTATACTGTTATCTCGAGGTGGAGGCTCCCTAGAAGATCTCTGGGCCTTTAATACAGAACCGGTAGCAAAAGCTATTTTCAATAGCAAGATTCCTATTGTTAGCGCAATCGGTCACGAGTCGGACTTCACTATATCTGATTTTGTCGCCGACCTTCGAGCACCAACGCCATCGTCAGCAGCAGAGCAAATCACCCCAGACGCAGATATACTGAAAAACGACATTTCAGAAACTAGAGATCGTCTAATTCGAACTGCTCGCAGGGCCATGGATTCTCGTCAAAATAACTTGAACCATCTCATTCGTCGAATTCGACATCCAAGCAGCCGACTAAACGAATTTGCTCAGAGATTAGACGACCTCGAGCGGCGTATTTTATCTTGGATAACTAATCTAATAAGGATTAAGAACTCAAAATTAGCGCAAAGGAAAATTCAGTCGCCCAGACAAAAAATTCAACAGGTTGGCCATCAAGTGAACCAGCTCTCAAAACTACTAAGTCAAAATCAGGCTGCCTTTTTTAAAAACCGGCAGGCAAGCCTTAGTGAAAAGACTTCTCAGTTGGAAGCGCTAAGTCCATTAGCCACCCTTAAACGCGGCTATGCAATAGTATCTGAAGGAACCAGCGGTGAGATTGTCCGTGATTCGGATGAGATCTCTGAGGGTGAAAAACTTGATATAAAGCTTTCAAATGGGGATTTGACCGCTCAAGTCCTTACCGCAGAGAAGATATGAGAAAATATCTGTTTTTGATACTCAATCTCCTTTTTAGTAGCGTATCCG
>CACFLG010000085.1 GCA_902567095.1 uncultured OM182 clade bacterium | reverse complement strand
GTCGGGATTGCGTTAGCCTCGGCAGTCGACTCATGGAAACATGTAAAGCGCGCCGAGGAACTGGGTTTCACCTCGAGTTGGTTCTACGACACACAGCTTTTGAACCCCGATATTTTCATCTGCATGGCTCTTGCTGCAGAAAAGACATCTCGAATCCGATTAGGAACCGGCGTTTTAATTCCAAGCAATCGGATAGAGCCGGTAACAGCAAATGCGCTAGCGACCTTAAACAGGATAGCCCCTGGAAGAGTAGATTTTGGGGTCGGCACGGGTTTCACGGCGCGGAGAACTATGGGACTCAAAGCTATCCCGCTTCGCAAAATGAAAAGATATATTGAGCGCGTCCAAGAGCTTCTTCGCGGTAATTTGATTGAGTGGGATTTTGAATCTGAAAATGGAAAGATCAGCTTCTTAAATCCTGATATCGGTCTTATAAACCTTGAAGACCCAATAGCTTTGCACATCTCGGCCATGGGCCCAAAATCGAGAAGATTAGTCGCTGAGGTGGGTGCAGGTTGGCTTAATTTTGGATCAGACCTCGAAAGTTTAATTAGAGATGCAGAGGACATTAAGTCTCATTGGCAATACTTGCAAGGACCTCAAGTTAAAATGAAAAACACTTTGTTTTTCTTGGGAGCTGTTCTGGGAGAAGACCAAGGAAAAAACGCAGAAAAACTTATGCTTCAGGCAGCGCCGTGGACAGCAGTAATGCTCCATAATCTTGCTGAGAGTGATCCTAAGATTTATTCAAAACTGCCACTTAAGCACAGGTCTGTGCTTGAGGCGTATTTAAATATGTACAAAGATTATAGGCCTGCGGACGCCAAATATCTTGAGAACCACAGGGGGCACTTAATGTATCTCCGGGAGGAAGAAAAGAAAATTATTGATCCTGACTTTGTTCGTGCAACAACAATGAGCGGTTCTAAGCAAGAGTTAAGAGATAAATTCTTGCTCTTAGCAGAGTCTGGATACGAGGACTTTGTTGTTCAGTTAATTCCTGGAGAAGAGGCTGCCATCGAAGAATGGGCAGACGTTTTTTCTACTCTGTGAAGCTGTTTAAAAAGAGATAAGCCCTTAATGTTCTGATGCGTTCAGGGCTTCCCCGATGTCCCACAGGATGTCCTCTATGGACTCAAGCCCTACAGATATCCTTATCATATCCTCTGTGACACCGGCCGCTATTTGTTTCTCCGGAGAAAGTTGGCGATGAGTGGTGGACGCAGGGTGGATAATTAAGGTTTTCGCATCCCCAACATTTGCTAGATGGCTCATAAAGTTAGCATTTTCAATAAATTTAATGCCCGCTTCTTTTCCGCCTTTGATTCCGAATGTTAAAATCGAACCTGCGCCCTTTGGTAGATATTTCTCCGCTAGGTCCGCGTAACGATTGTTTTCAAGCCCAGCGTAATTGACCCACTTTACCAGCGGATGGTCGTTTAGATAGTCTGCAACCTTTTTCGCGTTCTCGACATGTCGCTCCATACGAAGATGCAATGTCTCAAGACCCTGCAAAAAGGTCCAGGCATTAAAAGGGGAGAGGCTCGGTCCAAGGGTCCGAAGGGTTTCTAGCCGACATTTTGTTATAAAACCAAAATCTCCGAATGTCTCATAGAAACGAATTCCGTGATAGCCCTCCGACGGCTCTACCATTTCAGGAAATTTCCCGTTGTCCCAGGGAAATTTCCCGGACTCTACGATTACTCCTCCAATAGACGTCCCGTGCCCGCATATGAATTTTGTCGCAGAGTGCACAACGATATCCGCTCCATGCTCAAAGGGACGACAGAGATAGGGAGAAGCGAAAGTATTATCTACGATCAAAGGAATTCCATTTTCTCTTGCTATTGCGGAAACAGCCTCGATATCAATTAGATTGTTCGACGGGTTTCCTATGGTTTCTATAAAAAGACACCGAGTATTTTCGTTTATTGCCTCACGAAAATTACTAGGGTCATTGGGATCAACGAAATGTGTGTTTATCCCCATCCGACGAAAATTGACGTCAAACTGCGAATAGGTTCCACCATATAATGTGCTCGCCGAGACAATCTCATCGCCGCTCTTGAGAATGGTTAAAATCGCTGTCATTTGCGCGGCGAGTCCTGACGAGACAGCGAGAGCAGCTCTTCCGCCCTCAAGAGCTGCTATTCTTTCCTCGAACATCGCGGTCGTTGGGTTAGATAAGCGACTGTAAATATTTCCAAAAGTTTGTGCGTTGAAGAGGCTAGCAGCATGATCGGTGTCGTCGAAGACATAGGCTGCGGTCTGGTAAATAGGCGCAGCTCTTGACCCAGTCGCCGCGTCGGGAATCTGCCCGGCGTGAAGACAAAGCGTTTCAAATTGGTACTTGTGATCTTCCATTTTTGCCTCTTATTTTTTTAAGGAACTTTTCTCGGTCGCCTAGCACTTACAACGCCAGTATTCACTCCAGACCAGGTAAGCCCGCCGAACAGTCTGGCATATTCTATCTTCATGCATCGATCCATTACGGGGACCATCCCTAAATTCGAAGCCTTTTTGCCTGCTTCTTTGTTTACTATACCGAGCTGCATCCAAAATATGCTTGCCTCAAGAGAGACTGCGCCTTCTAGAAAATCGGCGACTTTGTCAGACCTTTGGAAAAGATTGACCACGTCAACTGGCCTATCAATGTCTGCTAAGGATGGATAACTTTTTTCACCAAGTATTTCCTCGTAATTCGGATTTACGGGAATCACCGTGTAACCTTTTTCTAAAAGGTACTTTGCCGCGAAATAGCTGGGTCTCGACCAGTTTCCTGAAAGTCCAACCATAGCTATGGTCTTGGTGCTTTCGAGTATATTTCTTATCCGTTGATTAGAAAGCCCGTCTTCGGTCATTTAGTTCTCCTTAGACAAACGTAGGGATTACTATTTGCCTACAAAACGGATATCTTCGGCTTTTGAAACTGATCATTCAAGTGAGGGGGATTTATGAACCAAAAAAAATGTATCTGTATAACGGGCGGTGCGAGTGGGATGGGGCTTGAGACAGGCCTTTTCTTCTCCCGAAAGGG
>CACFLG010000084.1 GCA_902567095.1 uncultured OM182 clade bacterium | reverse complement strand
AAGCATCCGTTTGGCTGGAAAGTTTTAGGCGCATTATTTGGACAATCAGGCAGATACGTTGAGGCTGTCAAGGCTAACCAAACAGCAGTCTTGTTATCCCCTCAAGATGCGGATGTCCATAATAACTTGGGTAATACGCTCCGAGAACTAGGTAGGTTAGAGGAAGCGGAAGCGAGCTATCGACAAGCCATAGTTTTGGCGCCTGACTTAGCTGATGCCCACAGTAACTTGGGCAATACACTCCAAGAACTGGGTAGATTGGAGGAGGCGGAGGCGAGTTATCGGCAAGCCATCGCGTTGACCCCTGACTACGCTGAAGCCCATAACAACTTAGGTAATACACTCAAAGAGCTGGGTAGATTAGACGAGGCGGAAGCCAGCTTGAGACAGGCCATCGCTTTGGTTCCTGATTATATTGAAGCTCATAGCAACTTGGGTAACACGCTCAAAGACGTTGGCAGATTGGAGGAGGCGGAAGCCAGTTATCGGCAAGCCATTGCGTTGAAAGCTGACTATGTTAAGGCTCATTATAATCTGGGTGTTTTGCTCAAAGAGGCTGGCAGATTGGAGGAGGCGGAGGCGAGCTATCGGCAAACGATAGTCTTGACCCCTGACTACGCTGAGGCTCATAGCAACTTGGGTGTTACGCTTAAGGAACTGAATAGGTTTGAGGAGGCGGAGGCGAGTTATCGGCAAGCCATCGCGTTGGCGCCAAATAATTCGTTGGCTTACTGTAATCTGGCCAAAGTTCTTTTTATTTCGGGGCATAACGACTTAGCAATAGAAAATATAGAAAAAGCTAGTGCCATCGACCCGGCACAAAATGAATTTAAGTTGATATCGAGGGTTATAAAAACACGAGTGTCTCGTGGGGAAACCGTTACTCTGATTGATGATACGAGAGACACGGATGCCTTTGTGGGTTTCGATTCAAAACCAATTATTTGCAGCAGAGCAGTAGAGCCAGAGCTCATTAAAAGGCTTTATGATCTGGATTCGATCGAATTCAACAAAACTGTGGACGCCCGCTTTGGAGAAGGAAAGTGCTCGCAAGACTTTAAATTATTCGAAGATAGCAGTTTTCCTATTCAAAAGCTGGAAGAAGACCTAACAAAAATCATGACAGAAACTGTCAATTCAGAAATCTTTATTACCGACTCCTTCTTTAATATTATGGGTGCGGGAGGGGGCACAACGCCTCACAAGCACATAAATCAACTAGACGTGGATACTGCATTCAATTTATACAAACAAAAATACTCCCTTGTTTATTATCTAACAGTGGGAGATCAGAACTGCAGTGAGCCAGGAACGCTAAAACTTTACGAACCCCTCGAAGATATTCTTCCATGGGCAGGTATGATAGTAATCATTCCTGCAAACAGGCTACACTCTGCAGTCTATGGTGGGGTGGCAGATAGAGTTATGGTTGGTGCTAACTTCTATAGTCTTTAATGTTTTGTTCGGACATTCGCTTTTTGTTTCTATTGTCTAATCTATCTGGCTAATTAGTAGTTTAGACTAGAAAGAAAGATATAAGTTTCAGAGTCGGAGACTTGATAGGGAGTGCTTTAGTTAAGCTCTTCAAAAAAAGGAATCTAATAGACAATATGCGAATTAAAGATCGATGGTTCGATTAACCTAATCAAAAACCAGGCTGGTTTTCGGGAAAATAACTTAAGCTAGCGCTAAATAAATAACTCTCGATAATTCTGGAGGCCAGATGGCGAGCGACAAACCTGAGTACAATCTAAATAACAGGGTTCCCCCCCTTGGTTTTGATGGGGGGTGTTCCAACATCATAGACACAGAGAAATTCCGGCAAGCGGTTGCGTTGCTTAAAGAAAGTTTATTTGATGGTGGAGCAACGTTGTTTTGCTCAGATAATCTGATAACTTGGAATAAGAATCTGAGTTTTTTACGAGACGATCAGTTGGTCAATATTGTGAATGACCCTGAAACGGACGTAACAGAACGATCAATTATTTGGCGCTCTTACATTCTGTTTTATTTTGCCCGAGCGTCGCTAGACGTGGACGGAGACTTTATCGAAGCTGGGACCTACAGAGGACATACTGCTGAGCAGATTCTTAAATTATGTGAACTCGGCAAACATGATAAAAAGCTGTGGCTCTATGATGTTTTCGAATGGAAAGAAGGGGATGAGCATCCGAAAATGGATGAACATCGTAACGCTTTAATGTATGAAGATGTGGTATCACGCTTCTCTCCTTACTCAAACGTCAACATTATAAAGGGCAGTGTTCCAGAATCATTTTCAGAAGGATTTCCAGATTCCATTGCCTTTTGCCATATTGATATGAACCACCCTGCTCCGGAAGCGGGCGCTCTTAGAGAGGTCCTCCCTAGATTATCCAAGGACGGAGCAATTATTTTTGATGACTACGGTTGGTGGGGGTATTCTGCGCAGAAAAACGCGTTAGACCCAATCGCGAGCTCGTTTGGGTTGGAAATACTCGAGCTGCCTACCGGTCAGGGGCTTTTAATTAAAAGATAAAGAAATCAATTTTGCATCATCAAGAAGAATTGATTCAGAGCTTAGCCAAAAAAAGTTTAGAGTTAGGGAGGTTCGCGAGAAAGAAAGTCAGGGGTTCAGTTTTATTGATAAGTAAAAAAAGATCAAAAATGCTCAAGGGACAAAATTTCCGCAACTTTAAACAAACGGAAAATTTATAGAAAGCCCTCATAAAAATTAGGAACCAAGGTTTAAGAGAACTTAATGGAATTAACCACCGAAGAAGCATTAGCGAAAGCTGTGGCGGCACATAAAGAAGGCAATCTGCAGGAGGCGGAACGTCTTTATCGAGGAATCTTGCAATCTCAGCCTGCGCACCCCGAGGCAAATCACAACATGGGTGTTTTGGCGACCACTGCAGGTCAAAACTCAGAAGCGATGTTTTTTTTCAAAAAGGCCGTCGAGGTAAAACCAGATTTCTTGCAATATTGGATCAGCTATATCTTGATTCTCCTTGAACTTAGACAGTCTGAAGAAGCAGAAAAAGCGATTTTGGAAGCGAGAAAAAAGGGATTAGACGACTCGAGCTTTCAAGAATTAAACAGCCGGATTCTAAGACTAAGCAACTCGGAGGA
>CACFLG010000083.1 GCA_902567095.1 uncultured OM182 clade bacterium | reverse complement strand
CCGCTGGGACTACGGGTACACCGGATCTAATGGTAGAAATGATTTGAGTGCTCTGCGAGATAAGCAAGTCGCGATTATCGGGAGCGGGGCTACCGCTGTCCAGGTGGTTCCTAATCTAGCCGCGAGCGTTCAGAAGCTTTATGTGTGTCAGAGAACTCCCTCAACGGTTGACGTCAGAGGTAATGGTCCTACTGATAAAAACTGGTTTGAAAATCTAGAGCCTGGTTGGCAAGAGAAGAGAATCCAGAATTTTACTAATGTAACGAATGGCGTTCGGGAAGACGAAGATTTAGTTGCCGATGGCTGGACAGACTTAATGCACAAAATGATTGAGGCGTATCGAGAAAAAAAGCGAGGCGTTGATTTAGGAGTTGACCCTACTAGTTTGGCTCAGTATCGGAAAATGGAAGAAATTCGTGCCCGAGTTGAAGATACGGTAATTGATAAAGAAGCGGCTGAGTCTTTAAAGCCCTACTACGATATGTTTTGTAAAAGGCCCTGCTTCCATGATGAATACCTGAATTCCTTCAACAAAGAAAACGTTAATCTTTTGGATACGGACGGGAGAGGCGTAGATTCGATAACTTCGAACGGACTCATAGTGAAAGGTTCGGAATATACGGTCGACTGCATTATTTTTGCCACAGGTTTTGAGGTGGGCTCATCGATGCAACGTCGAGTGGGCATTGATCTCGTAGGGAAGGGCGGACAGAGATTGAGCGAGAAGTGGGGGAAGGGCCCTAGAACTTTGCACGGTATTCACACCGAGGGATTTCCAAATTGTTTTATTATGCACGGTGTTCAGTCAACCATAGCTTTCAATGTCCCCCACCATTTAGATGAGCAGGCAAAAACGATAGCAGACATTTTGCGACATGCTAAAGAGAAGGGTTTTTTGAAAGTTGAGTCTTCTAAAGAGGCAGAAGATTCTTGGGTTGATCAAGTTATTAGTACTGGGCAAAAGGTAACCTCTATGAATAATGATCCCTGCACTCCCGGATATTATAATAATGAAGGCCAACCTAAAAAAAATGGTCGCTACTATCGCGCTTATGGTGGAGGGCCAACCCGCTATTTCAAGAAGCTAAAGGAATGGCGAAACTCTGGCGATTATGAAGGTTTAAATTTCTCTTAGAGAGATCTGACATTTTATTGGAGTTCTATAGGATTACTGTTCGTTTCCCATTTATTTGAACCCGATCTTCGCAATGAAGCCTAACGGCCTGACAAAGTGCAGTAGTCTCGATGTCATGCCCTAGGTGAACCATCTGATCCGCGGTTGTTTCATGGGTAATAGGGCGAACTTCTTGAACAATTATAGGTCCGGCGTCTAACTCGGGAGTAACGTAATGGGCAGTTGCACCTATAACTTTTACCCCCCTTTCATAAGCCTGGTGGTAAGGTTTTGAGCCAGCAAAACTTGGAAGAAAAGAGTGATGGATGTTAATCGCTCTTCCTTGTAATCGTTCACAAAACTCTTCACTTAGAATTTGCATGTAACGGGCTAGGACCAGTAGATCAACATTTAAATCTTCGATAATGGCTTGAAAATCACTCTCCTGATCTTTCTTTGTTTCTGGAGTTATCGGTAGCCAGTAAAAAGGTAATTCATACCACTCCGATATTTTCTTGGAATCTTCGTGGTTACTCACAATCCCACATACCTCTGCAGGGAGGACTCCAGATTTCCATTTGTTAAGCAAAACGTTTAGACAGTGGTCATATTTTGAAACTGCAATTAAGATCTTTGGTTTCTGATGTTTTAATCTAAGGTGATAATTCATCTGAAACTCTGATGCTAGTTTTTTGAAATCGGATTCAAATCTGATTTTGTTGGAACCTAAGTTTCGATTATCAAAGACAACACGCATATGGAAGGTTTGACTGATAGGGTCCGAATAATTAGAGATTTCAGTTACAAAAGCCCCACTTTCCGCTAATAGAGAGGTTGATCTAGCAACCACTCCCCTCTGATCAGGGCAAGAAAAAGATAAAATATAATCTTCGTTTCCTAATTTATTACTCAAGCTTATTCTCGTTTACACGCCGTGCTCCAAAGCCTAGTCTATCTTTTTTTTTGTCCCTGAGGAATCAAGACCTATTCGTATCCTAAAATCGCAAATCCATATGAGCGCATTTGCATTAGCTAATTTAAGATTGAGAGAGAAATTTCCATCGAAGAAATGCATACTAATGTTTACGAAACATTTTTTGCTTGCGGCGCATCTTGCCATTTAAGAAACTGGCTCTGTCCATTTTGCGTTTTCAGGCAGGCAGGCGGGCGAGGGGAAAAAAAGGGGTTATTATGGAGATCGTGGGCCATTTAATTGACGGTAATACCGTCACTGAAAATACAGCAACTATACCTTTGATTAACCCGTCAACGGGAATTCACGAGTCAGAGTTGGCTATGGCTTCGGCAGAACAAACTCGAATCGCTATTAAGGCAGCTTCAAAGGCATACCCCTCTTGGCGAGCCACTCCGCCTTCCAAAAGGGCTCAGGTTATGTTCCGTTTTAAATCTCTACTTGAAGCGCATTTGACTGAGATTAGCGATTTGATCGGCAGGGAGCACGGGAAGATACCGCACGATGCTAAGGGTGAAGTGCAGCGTGGAATTGAGAATATAGAGTTCGCATGTTTCGCCCCCGAAATCTTGAAAGGCGAGTTTTCAAAAAATGTTGGTTCGGGAATAGACTCTTGGAGCGAATTTCAACCTCTCGGGGTTGTTGCGGGGATTACCCCTTTCAACTTTCCAGTGATGGTACCGCTTTGGATGTATCCCCTCGCGATTGTGTGCGGGAATACATTTGTGCTTAAGCCTTCAGAAAAAGATCCCTCAGCAGCTCTATATGTAGCCCAATTGGCACACGAAGCAGGGCTTCCCAATGGTGTTTTAAATGTGGTTAACGGTGGTAAAGAGGTGGTGGATGTGTTGCTTACAGATCCGACCATCAAGGCCGTTAGTTTCGTGGGTTCAACGCCGGTAGCTGAGGCCGTTTATTCTAAAGCCACTAACGAAGGTAAGCGATGCCAAGCGCTTGGTGGTGCTAAAAACCACGCTATCGTTATGCCTGATGCAGATCTTCCCAATGTGGTAAAAGCCCTGACGGGAGCAGCGTTCGGGTCTTCTGGTGAGCGTTGCATGGCCATCTCTGTTGCGGTTGCAGTGGGACACCAAACTGCAACAGATTTGGTTGCAAATCTTAAAACTGAAATGTCGGGACTAAA
>CACFLG010000082.1 GCA_902567095.1 uncultured OM182 clade bacterium | reverse complement strand
ATTGGGCAGCTAGCGAAGAAGCGCTTATATGGAGTGCCGAAGAAAGCTAAGAACTCCCATAATCGTTAGAAGTCATTGGTAAAGGAACCAGCTTCAGGGCAATCTAGAAACCCTGGTCGCAGATACTTAATTTTTCAATATATCGAGCCTTGACTGTAACGCCCCCCTTCCCTAGTCTTGCACAGATACCAAAGTCAAAAATGCAATCTTTAATTCAGAGGGAGATAACATGGATTTACAACTATCAGGAAAAACCGCTCTTGTGACAGGGGCAACAAAAGGAATCGGCAGAGCCATTATTGAACTCCTTTCTGATGAGGGCTGTAACATTGCTTTTTGCGCCCGAAATGCGGACGAAGTTGCAAGCACCAAAGATGCGATCTCAGCAAAAGGCGTAAAAGTTTGTGGAGAAATCGTCGATGTGATGGACGGCGATGCCTACAAAAGTTTTATTGATCAAGCTGCAAACGAACTAGGTGGGCTTAATGTTTTGGTTTCGAATGTTTCAGGCGGCAACGCAGCGGGAGACCAGGGTTGGATCAATCAATTTAACGGCAACATCTTGACGGCGGTCCACGGCGTGGAGGCAGCAACCCCGCATATGGAAAAATCAGGGGACGGAAGCATCATAATGATTTCGACGACAGCCGCTTTAGAAAAATTCATGAACGCGGGGCCTTATAACGCGATGAAAGCTGGTCTCATTCAGTACGCTGGGGCACTCGCCCATGAGCTCGCGCCGAAGGGCATAAGAGTTAACACTGTTAGCCCCGGCCCAATCATGATAGAGGGCGGCTCTTGGGATATGATCCAGAAAAATATGGCAGCGCTATACGACTCCACCGTGGCCTCTATCCCTCTAGGACGAATGGGCTCGGCCGATGAAGTCGCAGCGCAAGTAGCCTTGCTTGCTAGCCCAAGGGCCGGATTTACTTCAGGAACAAATGTCGTCATCGACGGTTCTTTCACGCAGCGAATCCAGTTCTAGGAGTTCTTAATGCCAGAAAAAAAGATCAACGCCTATCTGGTGGCGGCGGGCATGTATCATGACATAGATTTTGCCCGCCAAGAAATTTTGAAGCTGTTGCTTGAACTTCCTAACGTAAGGACAAGGGTTGCATCAGACTTTCATGACCTAGAAGCTATTCAGAATAGCGATTTTCTTATCACCTACACCTGCAATCTGATGCCTGAAGAGCACGAACAAGTAGCATTGAAAGAGTACATAGCGAACGGTGGAAAATGGTTTGCGCTCCACGGGACAAACTCGATCTTGGAGTTTACAGCGGACGGCGTTGATGCGCCGGAGACTGCGCCGATACTTATGGACTTGCTAGGCTCTCAGTTTATGGCTCACCCACCCATTCAGCTTTTTACAGTGAAAACAGAGGCGAAGGGCCATGAACTGGTTAAAGATATTGGGGAGTTCGAGACAGATGACGAGCAGTATCTTTGCAAAATGCACGGAGAGAACGAATTGCTGATGTATTCGGATTATAGCGGCACGTGCGATGGCTGGATAAACTCCGATTTCACCGATAACGAGAAACGAGCAGTTTACTATATAAAGAAGACTGGAAAGGGAGAAGTCCTCTATCTCAATCTTGGTCATTGCCGAGGCCATTGGGACATGGAGCCAGTCGCTGAATACTATCCTGAGATCGAAAAGGGTTCATGGGATAAACCAGAGTACTATGAGCTTTTGAGGCGTGGTCTCAAGTATTGTGCGACACAGTAGCGACACGAGTGGGTAAACTTTTTAGTTTAAAAAAATCAAGATATTAATCGGATAAAAGATAGCGTGGTTTTACTTGACTGATAAAGGTCAATGTAAGAAGGTGTCGCAAAGCTGTACAAAAAAAAATAATCAAAAAAGTCTTAAATTAGGAGGGAGTCATGAACATGACGCGTTGGTACTTGGGGGTAGCACTTGTGTTCACCTCTATCGCAGGTAGCTTCTCTGTATACGCTGAGGAGGAAGTTAGAGCAATGGAGGAGATCGTTGTTACTTCAAGACGAAAAGACGAATCTCAACAGGATGTTCCTTTATCCGTGACTGTCTTCGGCAGCGAGAAAATAGATCAGGTCAAGCCCACTACTTTAAGAGACTTCGACGCATTGGCGCCCAATGTATACATTGGGATGAATACTGCTGGGCCTTCAGCCTCTGCAATATTTATCCGAGGCATTGGCTATGGAGATATCGAGAAGACACAAAGCCCTCAAGTTGGGGTTATTGTTGATGGCATTCAAATGGGTTCGAGCACAGGGCAATTGATCGACGCCTTCGATATTGAAAGCATAGAAATCAACAGGGGCCCTCAGGGTGTGTTGTTTGGCAAGAATACGATCGGCGGCAACATAGTCGTGAATAGGGTCAAGCCTCAATTTAATGAGTTCGGGCTAACCACCAGCGCCGAATTCGGTAACTATGACTCAGAGAGCTTTAAGGCCAGGTTCAATATCCCTCTGATAGATGATCAATTGGCATTGAAGGTAGGTGCTATTAGCCGAGAAAGAGAGGGCTACTATGACAACGTTAACCTAGGTCAGACTGCCGGTGATGTCGAGTTCAAGGCGCTCACTGTAGCGCTCAGGTGGGAGCCATCAGATAATTTCGAATTAATAGCGACCTATGACAACATCGACGATACCAGCCAAATCCCCCCGCAAGACCCAAGATTCGACGGCAGTAATCGGCACATAAACAGGGCCGACAAGGAAGAGCCAACAATTTTTGATGTTGATCAGTTCGGTATCCGAGCGACCTGGGACATCAACAACAGTTTGACTCTTTATAGCATCACCGGTTGGTATGACGGCTTTGATAGCGTGAACCAAGACTTCGATGGTGGAGATGTCGGCGGTCTGGCTACCCCATTTGCGCAGCTTCATACCTTGAGAGAACAAGGTGTTGAGATGTTCACGCAAGAATTAAGGCTAAATGGTTCGATCAATGATTCGATTGATTACATGATCGGCTATTACTACTACGACAGCGAATTGAACTTCAGCCAGCTGACTAACAACGTCCTTCAAATTCCCTTTGGACTCCCAGACTTCCTGCCTTGTGAGGCAGTTGAACTAGATCCAGTAAATGCTCCTGGTTTCACGCCTCTTCGAAATAACCCGACGATAGGAAACACCTTTTGTCAATTCCCTAACGCCCGCTCGACCCAATTAGCTTCGGAAGACGTTAGGTCAACAGCGATATTCGGTTCTTTAACTTGGAGAC
>CACFLG010000081.1 GCA_902567095.1 uncultured OM182 clade bacterium | reverse complement strand
AAAGGAACCTGTGGGCGTTTGCGCATTTATCACGCCTTGGAATTTCCCTCTGCATCAAATCGTAGCCAAGGTCATGCCGGCACTTGCGGCGGGGTGCACAATGATTGTAAAACCCAGTTCAGATACGCCTCTTACGGCATACTTCTTTGCGCAGCTTATTGATGAGTGTGGGTTTCCGCCCGGCGTGTTTAACTTAGTAACTGGACCAGGTCGGACAGTTGGAGAAACGATGTGCACGCACCCCGATGTTGATTTGGTCTCTCTCACTGGCTCTACAGAGGCGGGGAGAAGAGTAGCTGCACTAGCTGCGGAGACAGTAAAACGTGTAGGTCTAGAATTAGGCGGGAAATCGGCCTCCGTGGTTTTGGATGACGCAGACGTCGCAAAGGCAGCGGGCGCGGCGGGCGGCAGCATATGCATGAATAGCGGACAAGTATGTGCAGCTCTGTCAAGACTAATTGTTCCCAGAGAAAAACAAGATGAAGCAGTGGCTGCGGCCAAAGCAGCAGCAGAATCGGTAAAAGTGGGAGGAGCTTTTGAAGAAGGCTCAGTTATGGGGCCAGTAGCATCAAAGTCACAGCTAGACACCGTGGTTGGCTACATAGAAAAAGGCATCGAGGAAGGTGCTACATTAGTCACCGGCGGAACAACACCGCCAGAGGGAAGGAATACCGGCTACTTTGTTCAGCCAACAATTTTTTCAGACGTAAAAAACGACATGGTTATAGCTCAGGAAGAAATATTCGGACCGGTCTTGGCCATCATACCTTACGACACTGAAGAAGAGGCCATAGAAATCGCCAACGACAGCATATTCGGACTATCCGGTGCGGTCTGGTCCGGAGATGATGAGCGAGCAAAGCGTGTCGCAAAGAAGATCCGAACTGGACAAGTTTCGGTCAATGGGGGCTCCTTTAATGTAGCCGCTCCATTTGGGGGTTATAAGCAGTCGGGAATTGGCCGCGAGCTTGGACCCCATGGATTAACCGAGTTCACTGAACTTAAATCAATGCAGCTTTAAAATAAGCGATACTTGCGTTTGAATGGGCTTTCCCTAATAGGGGAAAGCCCTAGCAGGCAAAAAAAATGAAACAGCAACCCCTTGAGGGCGTCACAGTTTTAGATTTTGGTCAAGTCTATAACGGGCCCTACTGCGGGTTTCTGCTTTCTCAGGCGGGGGCAAGAGTAGTAAAAATAGAATCTTTATTAGGAGAGACGCTTCGACCAAAAAGCAAAAAAGATGCTTCGTTTTACCCCTTCAACAATCTCAATTCTAATAAAGAATGCATTGCGGTAGATCTAAAACATAGCTCGGGAAAAGAGATCGTCCAAGCATTGGTAAAGGAAGTAGATGTTGTTTTACAGAACTTCGCGCCAGGAACTCTGGAGAAATTTGAGCTGGGCGCGTCTGATTTGCTTAATATCAACCCCAGGCTAATCTACGCAACTGGAACGGGATACGGCTCAAGAGAGGGTCCATATAAAGATTTCTTGGGCATGGACATAACACTCCAAGCAATTTCAGGGGCAATGTCAGTCACCGGTGAAGAAAACGGTCCGCCTCTCAAAACAGCTGCGGCTTACATTGATTTTTTAGCAGGAGTTCATCTATACGCAGGGATAGTTACAGCTCTTCTGAGCAGAAATGCTATTGGAAAAGGCTCAGTAGTCGATATTTCCATGCAAGACTGTGCGTTCCCAACGCTTTCTACAGCTATCGGATCATTTTATAGTATTGGAAAAGAATTACCGCGAGCCGGGTCAAGGCACCCGGCAAAAGCAATCTCGCCATACAACGTATACAAAGCAAAAGACGGGTATGTAGCCATCATATGCATTCGAGAGGGACATTGGAGAAGAATGTGCGACGCGATGAAAAAACCAGAATTAAAAGAAGATCCTCGCTTTTCAAAAGTCCGATTCAGGGCGAAGAATATAGATCTCGTGGATAAAATCGTTACAGACTGGACAAGCAGCCTTGAAAGAAAAGAAATATTTCGAATCGCACAAGAATATGGAGTTATCTGCGCGCCGGTACAAACCATCCCCGAGACAATCGAAGACCAACACATGCTTAAGAGAGGTTCGCTAGAAAAGAAAAAATTAGATGCGAACGAAGAATTATCTTTTTTCAAGACACCCATTCGTTTTGAAAATCTAGAACCGCCGGAGCTGCGGCTAGCTCGACAACTGGGCCAAGACACAGATGCAGTGCTCAAAGAGTTTTTAAACCTTCAGGAGCCAGATCTAACGCTACTTCGAGAAGAAGGGGTGATCCTTTAAAGACGTTTTCTCATAAGCGAGTCAGCACCATTCCGATGACCTTAATCTGGTTGATTCCAATAAAGATGAGCGGAAGGGAATTTAGGGGCTATCTTTTTCTTCAGGGCAGACAACCCTTCTTCCGCATCTTTTCCTAGAAACCCAAACATTTCCATCCTCAAAGAATCCTCGAAGATAGGAGACGCCTGTCTAAGCCACCCGTTTAAGGTCTGTTTTGTCCCTCGAATCGCCGGCTGACTGCCTTTCGCTAACTTATCTGCAATGTCTAACGCCATGGGAAGGACCTGAGCGGACGGCTTGCAAAATGTTACTAAACCAATTCGTTCAGCCTCTGGGCCAGAAACAAAATCTGCGGTCATCAGATAATATTTCGCTTTCGCCATGCCGCATAGGAGAGGCCAAATAATAGCAGCATGATCCCCAGCCCCTACTCCCAATTTAGTGTGGCCATCACTCAGCTTAGCGTCTTCATTCATTACACTGATATCAGCAAGCAAAGCAATTGCAAGACCAGCGCCAACCGCAACACCATTTATGGCAGAGATAACTGGTTTTTCGAACGCTAAAATATTATATACAAGATCACGAGCTTCCTTTTGAACCCTCAATATTTCTTCGCTATTTCCAATCATTCCCTCGATGAGGTCCATGTCACCGCCAGCCGAAAACGCCTTATCGCCCTCTCCCGTAATCACCACGACATTAGTCAGATCATCTGCCTCCACAGTACTCCAAACATAGGTCAACTCATTATGAAGCCTTGCGTTAGTCGCATTCAGAACTTCTGGACGATTAATTTTTATGAGAAGGATGCCCTTTCCTGGCCTCTCAAAACGAAGATATTGATAGTCTTCGTATTCCATCAGTAACTCTTTGTCTGAGAAAGCGCTTTCTCTGCTACAAAAGACTTGATCATTTCTTGACTAACGGGCGCAACTACCGAGATCATTATCTCCCTTAAATACCTCTCCACATGATATTCCTTGGCGTAGCCCATCCCTCCATGAACTCGGACTGCTTGCTGGCAAGCAGAAAGCCCTGCCTCTGCCGCTAAATATTTCGCCGCGTTAGCCTCGAGGGCGCAGTTTTCTCCCCGGTCATACAAAGAAGCAGCTCTAAAAACCATGCCGAGCGCAGCCTCAAGTTCCATCCAATTGACAGCTAACGGGTGCTGAATTGCCTGATTTTTCCCGATAGGCTTATCGAAAACCACCCTCTCCCTAGCGTATAAGGAAGCTCGCTCAAGCGCAGCCTGTCCCAACCCTACTGCTTCAGCGGCAATCAAA
>CACFLG010000080.1 GCA_902567095.1 uncultured OM182 clade bacterium | reverse complement strand
GGATAATAGAGCCGTTCAACATTTTGCTGCAAGCGATTATTACCCGCATCAACGTGTATTAAGGAGAGTAACCATAAGCGGAGACAAGCCCTATTTCGATCCTAAGAGTGATCGGGATTATATTTCCTCAATCTCCCCAGTTTAAAAACAGTTTTGACCTGCGACAAAATTTGCGAGAGACTTTTAGAAAAAAAGGTCTATCACTATGCTTTATCCCATATTTCAGTATGCGTATTTCGTTAATGATGTTGAGGAAGCTGCCCACAAATGGCACCGACTATATGGAGCGGGACCCTTTGTTTTAGTGCCGCATCACAAAACAGAAAAATTCCAATACCGAGGGACCAAACAAGAAGCTGACGTAAGCTATGGGTTTGGTTACTTAGGGGATAACCAGATCCAATTTATCCAGCAACATGATGAGACACCCTCAATTTATAGAGACATGTATAAAAAAGGAGAAGAAGGTTTTCATCACGCAGGATGCCTAGTCAACGACTTTGCTGCCGCTCGAGAAAGAATGCTGGGTCTTGGATTCGCCAATGCTTGCGAATTATGGGCTGACGACGTTAACGCAGCGTACTTCGATACAAGAGAAGTAAACGGCGGGTTTACAGAAATCCATGGTGATCCCTTGCATATACTTGCGACTTTCGCGGGATGGAAAAGAGCTCACGAAAACATGAAGTCTGGAGACAGTCCCATTATGGCGAGGGAGCATCCGTTTGCCGACGGAAGAGATCCGGATTACTTGTAAATAGCGAGGTACTAGTGAGTATCTGTTTGATTATGGGGTTGTCTCAGGATTCTTAGGACCCTCTCGACCTAACATTAGGTAGAAAGTAGGTAGAACAAAGAGAGTAAATAGGGTGCCCACGGCCATGCCCGCGGATATAGTCAAACCAATCGCAAATCGGGAATTAGCGCCGGCTCCAAAAGCCAAAAGAAGGGGAACAACGCCAAGAACCGTCGCAAAGGTAGTCATAAGGATAGGCCTAAGCCTCAAAACTGCAGCCTCAAGCACTGCCTCCATTCGACTGACGCCCTCTTCGATTTTTTTGTTCGCAAAATCAACGATCAAAATGCCATGCTTACTAATTAGACCTATTAGAGTGAGCAACCCAATCTGGGTGTAGATGTTAATTGTCGAAAGCCCAAGGGCGATCGGCACTATTGCGCCAAATATCGATAAAGGAACGCTAATTAATACGATAAGAGGATCTCTGAAACTGTTGAAAAGCGCCGACAATACTAGATAAATAAATACCAGTGAAGCAAGGAATAGTCCTAAAAACACACTAGTCTCTTGAACAAATCTCCGTGATTCACCTTCATAACCTATCCGAAATCCCTGAGGCGCAACTTTTGCAAACCCCTCTTCCAAAAATTCAAGTGCATCTCCCAGACTATTTGGAGGCATAGGAAACCCAGCGATGGTTGCGCTATTTAGCTGCTGATATTGAGTCCGAGTATTTGGCTGGACACTTTGACTTACCGAGATCACCGAACTCATTGGAACCAAATCATCTTTAGCTGACCTAAGGTAGTATCGCTCGAGCCACTCCTTGTTAAGGCGAAAATTTTTGTCTGCTTGCAGAATAACTTTATAGCTTTGTCCCTCTACGCTAAAGCGATTCGTCTCTCCTTCACCCAACATTACCTGTAATGTCGATCCAATTTGTTCCATCGAAATCCCAAGCCTCGAAGCCAATTCTCGGTCTATCAGGACCTCTAGCTCAGGCCGAGAGATTCTTAAGCTTTTGTTTACGAAAGCGAAGACGCCAGATTCTCTTGCCAGATCTACGAGGGCTTCGGCAACCCGCTCTAACTCAAAGTAATTCGCGTTGGAAGAAATAACGAATTGCACAGGCAGGCCGCTTTCTGCGCCAGGCAATCCACCCCCAGCGAAAGTAAAGATCTCCAGTCCACCTATCTGATCATATTTCGTTTGAAGTTCAAGACGAACCTCTTCAAGTTTCCGTTCCCTTTGGTCCCAGGGCTTTAATTCAACGCCTCCATAAACTTGAGAAGGAAGATTTGCTTGCCAGGAATGAACAGCTTCTGGGATCTCCTTCCAGGCAGCTGTCATTTGCTCAACGAAGAAATTAATATACTCAAGATTCGCGTAGTCTGGGGGCGTGGCGTAAGCGTAGATATGGCCGCTATCTTCTTGAGGCGCGAGCTCTTTTTGAGATATCAAAAGAAGAAAAGGAAGGCTCAAAAAGATAACTGAACAGAAAAATAATACTGCGCCCTTATTCTTTAGCGAAGCTAGCAGCAAACCTCGATAGAAACTGTTTAATCTTTTAAAATTTAGTTCTAACCAGCTAGAGGCCTTTCCCTGTTGACCTGGGGCAGGAAACATATGCGCGCACATAACAGGTGTTAGCGTTAGAGCCACAAACCCCGACACAACAACTGCGCCGGCCAGAGTGAGCGCAAACTCACTAAAAAGAACCCCCGTTAACCCCCCTAGAAAACTGATTGGCAAATAAACAGCTACCAATGTGAGTGTCATCCCTATTACCGGCAACGAAATTTGGCGTGCACCCTTAATAGCCGACTGAAATGGCGTTTCTCCTCTTTCGGTGTACCGATGGATATTTTCGACTACGACAATAGCGTCATCAACGACGAGACCGATGGCGATCACCATAGCGAGAAGCGTAAGGAGATTAATGGAGAAGCCCATTAACCAAATAATAAACAGGACACCAACCAGGGAAAGAGGAATCGCTACAATCGGTATAGCAACTACGCGCAAAGATCCAAGAAAGAGGACTATAACCAAGACCACAATCACGCTTGCCTCAAAAAGCGTGTTTTGCACTTCCTTTATGGCTTCTCCAATAAATTTCGACTCATCGAAATCTAGGAAGAGCTCCAAATCTGCCGGCAAGGTCTTTTCCAATTCCGTTATCTTTTGTTTAACCCGTCCAGCCACCTCAAGTGGGTTGGCCCCTGGGGCTTGATAAATCGCTAAAAACACTGCCTCTTTGCCACTGGAGTAGATAGCTCCGTCGTAATTTTCACTCGCTAATTCAACCCTAGCGACGTCATTCAGCGTAACCCTTCTATCCCCTTTTTGCTTTATTACTATTTCACTAAATTTTCTTGGACTTTGGATGTCAGTTTTCGCGTCGACGGTTGATTGTACAAATGGCCCTCGAGTGCTTCCCGCAGCACTTATATAATTTTCGCGCCGTACCACTTCGTTAACCTCCGCCGCGGTGACATCTAAGGCTGCCATTCGAGCTGGATCTAACCAAGCCCTCAAAGCGAAGGCTCCGCTCCCCATAACTTGAGCCTCCCCCACTCCCTCTATGGTGCTCAAAACGGGTTGAATTGAACGTATTGCAAAATCAGTTCTTTGTTGGACTGACATTTGCTCACTCAGCAAGGCGTAATAGATCATAGCCTCGTCGCCCGTTCGATTGGTCACCACGGGGTCCTCTACTTCTAAAGGCAGTTCAAAGCGGGCCTCATTGACTTTGGTAACTATTTCAGCAAGAACTTCAGTCGAATTTTTTCCCAATCGCACATAAGCCTTTATTTCGGATTGTCCAGGCATGCTCTCAGAGGTGACGTAGTCGACTCCTTTTGCAGCCGCTATTTTTTTTTGTAAGGGAGCAGTCACAAAGCCTTGCACGGTCCTGGCGCTTGCGCCGGGGTAAGCTGCCTTGACATAGATGACACTTTTCTCAATTGCTGGGTACTGACGAAGAGATAAGTCAATGCCTGACTGAACACCTATAAGAATGAGAAACAAAGTCAGAACAAGCGATAAAACAGGACGCTTAATAAAAATATCTGTAAATTTCATTTAAATCCTGACAAATTATCGGGGCGGACCTTGGCCCCACGGTAAAGCTTGTTCTGTCCAGCCGTGACAATTAATTCATCCTTGGTGACCCCCGATAGAATAGCTACCTTTCCAT
>CACFLG010000079.1 GCA_902567095.1 uncultured OM182 clade bacterium | reverse complement strand
TAAGATCCTTATTTTTGCGCGGATAATCCCTTTATTAAGGATTATTGCACTAGGTCTGACTCCTACAAAATCAGCTAGCTCAATACTCCACCCATCCTCTCGAAAAACTATTGGTGATGGCTCACCAAATTTGTCCTGACCTACGGCCCAAAATGGTAACCAACGCGAAATGAACTCAAGATTTTCTTTAAGGAGACTATCTAAACCTTTGGATTTGCTCAAAATACCATCAAAGCGGAGATCTTCAACCAAAACGCCGTCCGACAGAAGTTTAATTCTATAAATATCTATCCCAAAAACGGAAGATACAGCTATTTCCTTGACCTCGTTTTTTTTAAAGACTGCGAAATTATAAATTCCTGAACCTTGGGAGCTGTTAATGGAGATCTTCCCCCTAATGGTCCATTCAAGATTCGGATCGAACGCCGCAAACTCAGTATTCACGCAACTGAATAAGAGAGAGGCAGAAATAATAAGAAAGAGTCCTCGCACCCTCATTCTAACTGGAATTTTTCTTTAACGTTGCTCAAAACTTGACTTTCAGGCTCAAGTTCAAGCCCATTTTCCCAAACTTCAAGAGCCTCGTTCTTTCTTCCTGCCATCCAAAGAACCTCTCCAAGGTGCGCTGCAATTTCATCATCTTTAAGCAAACTTAAAGCTTTTGTTAAAAACGAAATCGCCTGTTCTAAATTGTTGAGGCGATAGTGGATCCATCCCATGCTGTCAATAAAAGCAGGGTCATCGGGTCTTATTGAAAGGGCTTTGCTGACCAGCTCGAAAGCTTCTTGAAATCGATCAGTTTTATCTGCCAATGTGTAACCCAATGAATTTAATGCATCTGCGTTATCTGGGTCGATTTCAAGGATTCGATTTAAGGCCTTTTCCAAAATATTGATACTTCCAGATTCACCTCCGATCATCGCTTTCCTATAAAGTATCCCTATATCATTGGGCTTTTGGAGTAGCTCGCTATCTAAAACTGCGATAGCTTCATTGAAGAGCCTTCTTTCCGACAGAAATTGGGCCTCGAGCAAACTAAAATTTCTAGAGCTCAAGGGATAAAGGGAACGTTGCACTTTGAAATGATTTCTGGAGCTTTCAAGCCCATCTAAAGTTTCTATGAGAGATGCGATACGCATTTGAGCGGGCATAAAACCATAACCTCTTGATACTTTTTTGTAATACTCTAAAGATTGAGGGAGATCTTTTTTTCGCTCCATAATACCTGCTAGGTGATAATATGCGTCGTCGACTCTCAAACTCCAACGAATCATTCTTTCAAAAATTTTCTCGGCCTCCGCGTCATTTTCTTGTTCCAACGATATTATCGCCAACGCTAGAAGTAACGTCCCATCATTAGGTCTAAGCTCTAGCGCTAGCTGGTATTGAGCCTTTGCTTTTTTAAAATCTTTTTGCTCAAAAAGCACTTGAGCTAGCAGAACCCGCACCCCTATATCTTCCGCATTTTTTTTCAGATATGAACGCAATACATTCTTTGCCTTTTCCACTTCGCCTTTTCCAACCAAGATCCTTGCCTTCAACGAAATTTTCTTTGAATCCACGCCCTCTCTAAGCAGAGCATTTATAACTGTCAATGCCTTATCAAATGATAAAACTTGAGAATAGAAAGTGGCAGCAGTGAGCAGAAGACCTGAGTCATCGGGAAAGGATGCAACAAGCTCCTCAAGAATACCTAAAATCTTTTTCTTTTCGTTCGTTGGGCTTTTAGCCATTGCGATCGTGAGAATCTCAAAATTTGGAGATTCTCCTAACTTTTTCAGATCCTTCATACTGGAAAGAGCGACATCGAATAAACCTAGCGTAAGACTTTTCTCCATGATCTTAGAATGGGCACTTACGCTGCTTGGTTCCTCTAAAGCCCAAATCTTTGCAAGGCGCATAGCGGCTTCAGTTTCTCTTAAATACTCTGCAATGTTTAAGGCTCTCCTCAAAACCCCTAGATCCTTCGTCGAAATAGCGACGTTCTCGTAATTCTTAAGAGCCTTTTGATAATCTCCGCGATGACCGGCAATTTCTGCTTCTAGAAGATCCAAAAGTTCATCACCTTCGAATGATTTGGTTCGATCAGCTTTAGGAGCCTCTTCTTTTTTTTCGTAGGAGGTAGATTCTTTATCTTGGGCTTGGTTTAAACCCATCTCTTTCTCTGGAAGACTCGGGGTCAATGTGCAGCTAGCAAGAGAGAAAATTAAAATCGAGGGGAAATACCTCGTGAAAAAGACGGAGATAGTTGAACGACAAGATATCGGAGTCAACTTAATTTCATTGTTGTGAATTAAACCTCGAGGGGGAAAATAAGCGATCTTTTTCGATGTATTCCAAACCATTGCAAAGTACAATTAACCTTTATTGACTATAGACTTCTAGAACTTAGTCTTATTGCTCCCAGACCAAGAAATGAATAATAAACACCAAACGCAGATAAAACTAGATTATGCAACTTTTCCTAGTAGGCATTAACCATAACACAGCCTCTGTAGACATCAGAGAAAAGATAGCTTTCTCAGAAGAAGAGTTAATTCCGGCCCTTAAAAGCTTAAGAGACAGTTTAGCGCTCGAGGAAATAGCAATACTGTCCACATGCAATAGGACAGAAATCTACGTCATTTCGGAAACCTCAGAGAGTGAAAGCATCAAACATGGGCTAGCAAATCTCAAAAATATTGAATACAACAAAATTAGGGACAGGTTTTATGTTAAATCTTCAAATGAGGCTGCAAATCACGCACTCAAAGTTGCCAGTGGATTAGATTCCCTTATTTTAGGTGAATCTCAGGTCCTAGGACAATTTAAGAATTGCTTTCACGTAGCAGGATTAGCGGGCACTCTCGGAAGAGAACTAAAGAATTTTTCTCAAACGATTTTTAGGGGAGCGAAAGCGATTAGATCCCAGACAAAAATAGGAGAAAATTCGGTTTCCTTGGGGAGCCTAACGGTTACTATAGCTGAAAAGCTATTCGCCCAACTATCAACATGCAGAGTTATGTTAGTTGGTGCAGGAGAGATAGCTCAGCTGGTAGGTAAACACCTCAAGTCAGCAGGGATCAGTCAATTTACTATCGCAAATAGGTCGAAAACCAGAGGAGACGAATTAGCCAAACTTCTCGGAGGGAGGAGCATAAGCATAGATACGGCAAATGCTGAACTTTTAAGAACCGACATTTTAGTAGCATCAACATCGTCTTCTTTACCAGTTATAGGGAAAGGGTCGGTTGAAAGTGCTTTAAAAAATCAAAAACATAAACCGATCTTAATGGTTGACTTGGCAATCCCAAGAGATATTGAACCAGAGACTGGGGAGCTTGGAGACATTTACCTTTATAGCCTTGATGATTTCCAAAAGATAATAGACAAGAATCTGAATATAAAAGAGAGGGCAGCATCGGATGCTAGAGAGATAGTTGCGTTTTATGCCAATCAATACAAACCACAAGAAGCTATATCGGAGAATTCAAAAGTCCTTAGAGATTTTCGCAACGCGCACAATTTAATTAAGGATGAGGAAATTTTAAAAGCAATTGCGAATTTAAACAAAGGAGACGAGCCGAGAGAAGTCATTATTCAGCTAGCAAATCAATTAACTAATAAGATAATGCATGAGCCGACAGTAAAAATTAAAAATGCATTAGATTGGAACAACCAACCGCTCATTGAGGCTGCGGTTGAGCTATATGACCTAGGAAAAAAAGATGAATAAGTCTCTTATAAAAAAATTAGATCAATTACTCGAGAGGCATGAAGAGCTTGCTGCAATATTATCCGAAAACGTTACCATATCAGACCAAAAAAAATTTCGAGCCTATTCAAAAGAGTATTCGGAACTTGAACTTGTAGTTTCTTGTTTTAAAAAAATTGGGGTTAACTCCAAAGAAATTTTAGAGACTGAGAAAATGCTAGAAGACCCGGATGTAGAAATTCAAGAGCTAGCAGGAAACGAG
>CACFLG010000078.1 GCA_902567095.1 uncultured OM182 clade bacterium | reverse complement strand
TTTAAGATGTCTCGTTTTGAGTTTCCTAAGGATATTAACCTCTCGCATGAAAAAGGCTGGTGGTTGCGCTTGGAAGAGCTTGATTCTCACAAAGAGCTGAAAAATTCATCTTTTAAATTACTCGAAAAAAGAGAATGGCTTGCACAGTTAAAAACCATCGATACGGAAGAAATGATTAGCTTTGATGAATTAAAAGATAGCTGCGCTAGCATCTTCACTAGCCATGTCGCGATAATAAATGGTGAGAGAAACGAACTCTCTAGGGGATTCGTTGTCTCTAAAGACTGGGAGGCGCAAGCCTCATCTATTTGTCCTGAAATTGCAGCTGATGCAGCTTATGATAGAGACCCCGGTTAGAAAGCAATTCTTTTTCAGTTCCAAACTCCGCAACCTTGCCGTCATTAAGAACAAGAATCCGGTCCGATTTCCTAACGGTTTGCAGCCTATGCGCGATAAGAATAGCGGTGCGATTCTCGATAAGATTCTCCAAGCCTTTCTCAATTAGTAGTTCCGTTTCTGTGTCCACGCTCGCGGTGGCTTCATCGAGCACTAGAACTTCCGGGTCAGCAGCAAGAACTCTTGCAAACGCCAAAAGCTGCCTTTGCCCATGCGATAAGTTTGCTCCCCGTTCGAGCATCACGGTGTCATACCCCTGGGGCAGTCGAGAAATAAAATCATGTGCGTTTGTTATCAGAGCAGCTTCTTGGGCTTTCTTTTTTGTAACCAGCGGGTTTCCAAGCGAGATATTTTCGTAGATCGATCCAGAAAAAACATGAAAGTCTTGAAGCACTACCCCAACCCTTCGACGAAGCTCCTTACTAAGAATCTGATTCAGATCAATGCCATCTAAAAAAATTGAGCCATCGCTAAAATCATAAAAACGCCCTAGTAATCTGATCAAGGTGCTCTTTCCAGAGCCGGTAGGACCTACTATCGCGAGCTTCTCTCCAGCAGCGACTGAGAATGAGACATTACTTAAAACAGGCTCCCCTGGATTGTAGGAGAAACTTAGATCTTTAAACTCGATTCGACCCAAGAGCCGTTCAGGCAGCGGACTCGGAGACTCGGGCTCCTTTATCTGTTCGTCCCAGTCTAAGGCTTGAAATATTCGTTCACCGCTTGCCATAGCTCTAAATAAAACATTCAATTGTTCCCCAAGCGAAACAACCGGCGTAAACAACATTGTCATAAAGCGAGTAAACAAAATAACACCACCAAGGGTCATCGAATCTGAAAGGACCTCCTCTGCACCAAACCAAATGACCATGCCAAGACCGATAGCAATAAGGCTATCGTTAAAGGCTCCATAAAATGTCGAGATATTGATCGACCGAAACTCTAATCGTCTATTCAGCTTATTCAGAACCGAGTAATCAAGAAAGTTTCTTGATTCCCTGACGCTTAGCTGAACAACTTGAATCCCTGAAAGACTTTCTTGGAGGCGTTGATTAAGGGCAGAAACGCTATCTCGAACTTCTCTGAATATTTCTCTGGTCGCACCTTTGAAGATAAAGGTTACGACCCAAACAACGGGTATCAAAGTGAGCAAAATAAAGGTTAGCTTAATACTGGCTGAAAACATTATGGCTAAAGCCACGAAAAACGGGATGAATTCTCCGATCAAGCTTCCAAAACCTCTCAACATCTCAAACAGAGCCTCGACATCATTAGTAACTCGAGTCATCAGTCTCCCAACCGGTACCTTATCGTAAAAGGAACTCGGTCTTGTCTCTAAATGCTCAAATAGATCCTGCCGAAGATCTCTCAGCCCTTTAACGATCGAAGCTGTTAACGTCATCCGATGCCAATGACCTGCGACACCCTGAATAACGGTAATCAAAAAAAACATTAGTCCAACTGAAAACAGATCCCCAAGCTGGGTCTCTCTTTCTAAGAATTGGGTTAGCGAAATCATCCCCAGATCTGGCATTAAAGAGTCAGAATCTTTCATGATGATGTAATCGACAAGAACACGCGAAATTAAAATTTCAAGAAGAACAGCCGCAAAACTTGCGATCAGAACAAGAATGGCACTCAAAACTAATTTTAGACGGTAAGGCCTCAACCAGAAAAATATGCGGGTCAGGAGCTGAAAATTTAGCACTGCTCCAGACAGTTCCGTCTCAAAAACACTATGATCTTTCTTCGGTTTAATGTTTTCCATGTTTCAGGTCAGCTCTGCAACAGCATCGTCTGAAAGGTTCTGCGCCTTCTCAAGCTTATAGTAGGAACCTCTCTTGTTGATGAGTTCGGTATGGGATCCAGTTTCTTTCACCGCTCCATCTTGCATATAAATAATTCTATCTGCGTGCCTCAGCGTGGAGACTCTATGAGAGACAATTATCGTAGTTTTATTTCTTCGAAGTTCTTTAAGCTGGAGCAAGATGTGCTCTTCTGTTTCGGTGTCTACGCTGGAAAAGCAATCATCAAGGATCAATATAGAGGCGTCTCTAACAAAGCCCCTTGCAAGAGTTGTGCGCTGTTTTTGTCCTCCCGAAAGAGTGACGCCTCTCTCACCGACGACGGTTTGCATTTTTTTTGGGAAGCCCGCAATAGAATCACTAATTTTGGCCGAGTCCGCCGCTTTCCATATCTCTCCGATATCGCGATCAGGTCTGTCGTAACTTATGTTTGAAAATATTGGCTCGTCAAACAAAAATGAGTCTTGCATCACAAAAACTACTTCTTTCCTCAACTGTCCCAGAGGATAAGAGAAAACTTCATGTCCATCTAAGAAGACTGATCCGGGCGGAACGCTCAGCAGCCGAGTCAACATCTTCAGCAGAGTGCTCTTCCCTGCCCCAACTTTTCCAACTACCCCCAACCATTCTCCCGCTTGAACCTCAATGCTGATGCCTCGCAAATTAAAAGCAGCTCGATTGCGGTAGGAAAAATTAAGGTTCTTGATAAGAATTTTCCCGCTGATCCTATCAGGCGTCTCACCTGAAGGCTTATCTTTTACCTCCGGATCGGCTTCTATAATTTCAAATATGCGATCAGACGCTACCGCCGCTCGCTGGACTAACATTACTAAAAAACCAGCCATCTTTATCGGAGCCAACAGCATTGAAAGGCAGGCAAAAAAGAAGACCAGGTCCCCTACTGACATATCTCCTTCTATCACCAAGTGCCCGCCATAAAGAACAATAACAAGCTGAGCTAAGGATGCGAAGAAAGGCAGCCAGGCAGACATTAGAGAGTTGATCCGCGCTTGCTCGAAAAAAGACAATGCATAACCATCATTTGTCTTCCAGAACCTATCAGACTCATTTTTCTCTTGGACACCTGCTTGGACGGTCCTGATTCCCGACAAATTTTCCTGGGTATGCGATGAAAGCTGACTGAGCTTATTTTGCACTTCTCGACTGCTGTTCCCCATTTCTCTCGCCATCTTGAGTGTATAAACAAAAATCACCGGCAAAAGCGGCACCACAAGCAAAGTGAGAGGCACCGATTTCATCAACATAGCCCCCACACCAAATAACGGTGCATAAACCATTATCACTAGAGCTATAAAACCAAAAGAAACGAGACGCTGCACTAACGAAATATCTTGGATAGCTCTAGTCATAATATCGCCGACACTGAAAGCAGAAAAGAAAGTGGGTCCCTGGGCTAAAACAGATCTATAGAGATCCTGTCTAAGATCATGCGAAACCGCTATACCCACTCGCCTTATTGCTCTTCGGGCTGCAGACACTATAAAAAACCTCAAAACAACTGTAGCGATTAGGGCGAGCACTAACTCAGTTATTGTGAAAGACGAGTTATTGATCCCTTGATATAAATCGCCGATCAAATCAATACCGAGGGACGCCAGGTAGTAGGTACAGATCTCAAAAAAACGAGCTACGAAAAAAGCAAACAACCCAAGGAAAATTTGGCCCTTATAATTTCTTAGCAACGGGACTAATTTAGTAAGTGATTTCACAGTTTCCTTCTTTTCATTCTCGCCCTGACTATTGTGCCACAGAAACACATCTTATCGAT
>CACFLG010000077.1 GCA_902567095.1 uncultured OM182 clade bacterium | reverse complement strand
CGTTAAAACAATCATATATTGCTAGAGAAATTCAACAACTCTCCGCCGTTCAAAATCTGATGGCCGATAGAAATGAGGAGATAGATTCGCTTCTCGGTGAGAGAAGAAAAACTCTCACTCAAGAGAATCAAGAGATTTTGGAATCCTGGATCGGGGTGCGTGAAAGTTACCAAGGAAGTGAACGAGAAGAAGTCTTGCCATCAGGGAAAACTATTGTAACCCGTTTAGGTGTTGAGTCTTTATCCGGCAGTTGGATATCGAGGGTGGCTGTCCCTCGGTTTGAAGACGATGGAGAGATCCTTAAATTTCTCAAGCGAGAGAATCTTCCTGGACATTTTCCTTTTACTGCAGGAGTTTTCCCATTTAGACGCGAAGGAGAGGACCCGGCAAGAATGTTTGCGGGTGAGGGTGATCCTGAAAGGACCAACAGGCGTTTTAAAAAATTATCTGAGCATGCGGAAGCGAAGCGGCTTTCCACAGCATTCGATAGCGTAACTCTCTACGGGTTCGATCCTGCTACTCGCCCGGATATCTATGGAAAAATTGGTAACTCCGGTGTGTCCATCGCAACTCTTGATGATATGAAGGTGCTTTATGGCGGGTTTGACTTGTGTGATCCGAAGACATCGGTTTCTATGACAATAAACGGTCCTGCTCCGGCAATTCTGGCTATGTTTTTGAACGCAGCGATTGATCAGCAAGTCGACAAGTTTGCATCCGAGGAAAATAGGGAACCAAATAAGGAGGAGTATGAAGAGCTAAAAGCCTTTGCTCTTTCAAATGTTCGAGGTACCGTTCAAGCCGATATTTTGAAAGAAGATCAAGGGCAAAATACCTGTATTTTTTCAACTGAATTTAGCTTAAGAATGATGGGAGATATTCAGCAATATTTCATACAAAATGAGGTTAGGAATTTTTACTCCGTATCTATATCTGGTTACCATATTGCTGAAGCTGGGGCTAACCCAATTTCGCAGCTTGCTTTTACTCTAGCCAACGGCTTTACCTTCGTCGAGGCATATCTTGCTCGTGGGATGCATATCGATGATTTCGCGCCCAACCTATCTTTTTTCTTCTCAAATGGAATGGATCCCGAGTATACGGTTATAGGTCGTGTAGCAAGGCGCATATGGGCCGTAGCAATGCGAGAGAAATACG
This sequence comes from uncultured OM182 clade bacterium, assembly GCA_902567095.1. GTDB lineage: Bacteria > Pseudomonadota > Gammaproteobacteria > Pseudomonadales > Azotimanducaceae > UBA9659. The sequence goes on along the minus strand of CACFLG010000077.1, from coordinate 2,852 downwards.
GAGCAAATGAGAGAAGCCAAAAGTTAAAATACCATATTCAGACGTCAGGGCGTTCTCTGCACGCTCAGGAAATGCAATTCAATGATATAAGGACAACTCTTCAGGCACTTTTAGCGATCAATGACAATTGCAATAGCTTACACACTAACGCCTATGATGAAGCTATTACTACTCCAACGGAGGAGTCTGTTCGGCGAGCCTTGGCGATTCAGTTAATAATAAATCGAGAGTTTGGGGTAGCCAAAACAGAAAATCCGAATCAAGGATCGTTTATCGTTGATGAATTGACTGATCTAGTTGAAGAGGCTGTGCTTCGCGAGTTCGAAAGCATCTCTGATAGAGGTGGAGTTTTGGGAGCAATGGAGACCGGGTATCAGCGCGGTAAAATACAAGAAGAGTCAATGAAATACGAAACTCTGAAACACGATGGAACTCTCCCGATAATTGGCGTCAATACGTTTCAACCAGAATCGCAACCAGAGGAACTGACGATTGAGCTGGCAAGATCCACTGAAGAGGAAAAGCAGAGTCAAATAGAACGCGTAACGAAATTTCAGGAATCCAACAAAGATATTTCCAATGAGGCTTTGAAAGAATTAAAAGCTGCCATTGCTGATGGCAACAACGGTTTCGAGGCTCTTATGAAAGCAGTGAGGTCGTGTTCACTGGGACAACTTACCGATGCATTTTTCGAGGTGGGTGGACAATACAGAAGAAACACTTGATGCCCGAAGTCGATGAATGGCCAATTGAAGAGCTTATAGAAGGGAAGCATTTTTATCTTGAGAACGGTTTGATGGTTTTGACAGAAGACTACCATTTGTCTCGGGGAACCTGCTGCGGAAATCGCTGTAAGCATTGTCCTTTTAATCATCAGAATGTGAAATAGGTTGCGAGTAATTTCCTTGGTTCCAAGCTTGACGGAGACCTTAATAGAGTGTGGGGTTGAGGTCATTGGGAGAACGAGGTTTTGTGTTCATCCGCTAGACAAAGTTAGGACTATTCCTGTTGTGGGTGGAACCAAAGAAATCAACTGGGGGAAGTGCTCTGAATTAAAACCTAGTTTGGTTGTTTTTGACAAAGAAGAAAATAATAAGGAAATGGCAGATTCCTGTCCTTTCCCTTTCCACGCGACACACATAACGTCGATTCAAAATATCTCCTCGGAATTAGAGATATTATCGTCCCTAGTCTTCTCAACTAAGTTAAAAAGTCTAGCTAATAAATGGAAGCTTTTGGCTGATGGTCCTGATCTTCAATTCGGGGGCTGGAATGAAATTCCGACGCTTAGCAAGAGAATCGGAACAAATATAGAAAACTTTGAAAAAGCGGAGTACATGATCTGGAGGGACCCCTGGATGACGGCTGGCTCGCAGACGTTTATTGGATCTGTTCTAAAGAAGATCGGGTTATCCGAATATCTTCAAACGAGCGATTCGAAGTATCCAACTCTGAATCCCAGACAAACACCCAACCCCTCAACTTTTTATCTTTTTTCTTCGGAGCCTTTCCCTTTTGAGCGCTATATGGACGATCTTGAACGTATTGGTTTCAATGGTGCGCTTGTTGACGGAGAGTTTTTTTCTTGGTTTGGCAGCCGAAGTTATCGGATGCTGAGCGACCTCGTAAAAAAGGCTACATAGATTAAGTTTTTAGCGAAATCTTTTTGTTTTGACTGTCGTTAAATTTCGATGATGTTTGCTGTGGGCATAACATCATTCCCAAGCTCTTTATTTTTTGCTTTTTTGAAGGCAGCTAAATCTCCAATTGCTGCCTGCCAAGTATAGAAATGGTCGGTGCCCTCTATTGGGATAGGAAAACAGCCAAATCCGATTGGCAGTACCGCAAAGTCTCCTTCGAACTCCCCAACTAAATGTTTGTCAATGAAGTTGGTGTAGGCATCTTTTTTTTCGATAGGCACTACATCAAAGAACGGTACCGCGTCTCTTTTATTATCGATCTGAGACAAAATCTCAGCAGGAAATAGGCCACCAGTCCATCGAGCATTTATCTCAGTGACGGATATCTCCCCATTTTTACCGATGAAGAAATCTATTCCACAATTGCTCCCCTCAGAGCTGACATAACCATGGTGGCGCGCATACCTCCCTACGTTGATTAACGTTTCCTGATGTTGAGGAGATACTTTGACTGACTCTGATATGAGATTTCCTACCCATAGACCTTCAGCAAAGAGAATTTTTCTTGTGTTTGCGATCTTTATTTCGTCATCGCTTATGCATAGATCAACGGTCATCTCTGTAAAATACGTTAAATCAAGTTTTTCTTGCAGTAAGATAACCATGGTGTCGTCGTACTCAGCGACATAACGGTGTGCTTCCTCGACGCTACTAACTGCAGTCACGTTTCTTGCTCCTGCCAAACCCAAAAGTTTTATCATTATTTTGTTTTGGTATTTTGAGAAAAATTCTGAGACTTTTTGACTTGCGAGTTGAGACTTGTTGACGATTATCGTGTCAGGACAAGGGATTCCGAAGTTTGGAGCATTTTCTGCGAAGTGTTTCTTTGAATTAACATTCCTGTTCACCCTCAATAGTTCTTCGTTTTGATGAATTACAGCATTTGATCCGCTAGTCATATAAAAATTTACAACGTCCGCAATGTCTCTATTTTTATTTGCGTAGGCGGCGACAGACTCATAGAAATCAAATTTAGGGTGATAGCTGAAGTTTTCTAGCGGGATTACCTGGTCCACCATGCGCTCATAAAAATCAAGATATTGCCGAAGAGTGCTACTCCAGAGAGGGCTTTTGTACTGATCGTACACTGCTAAATGGTCATGTGAATTACCGATGCATGCCGAAGCTATTTGTAACATTGCGGTAAGCTCG
>CACFLG010000076.1 GCA_902567095.1 uncultured OM182 clade bacterium | reverse complement strand
CTTCGGAAAAATAGCTGGTGAACAAGCGGCATCCTTTGCTAACTCAAGAAATGATTAATTATCCTGAGATAAAGATCAGCTCTATATAATCTGCGCTATTGATCTAATCAAGATCCTGACTCAGAAAAGTCAGTTAGGCGAACTTGGCCCGTTAAATCTTTTTATTCTGGAAATGATAAATTTCATTCCTTAATTGGAACTTTTAGAGGTTTTACGAGTCAAAAAGGTAACGTTCAATTTTCTAGGAGTCGATGTGTTATTTGAAGTTTTCGATGAAACGAAAAGAGCTTCTGTTTTAAGGATTGAGAGGTCCTCTCGAGCAAGAAGAAGAAGAAGAGAAGTGCGGGCGGTAAAAAGCGAGATCACAGAAAGGCGTTTTTCTAACATGAGGCAGTTGCGCCAAAAGTACAAGAAGATAAGAGCAAGACATCACGATTATATATAGTTGTGGATTATTTCCTGGCGAAAGATAAGTTTTAATTGCTCGCTGGCCCTAGCCTATCTTTTTTAATCTGTGATAGGCTTCAAGCGATCTATTTTTAGGTTCGGTACCCTATATGAGCTACGTCAGGCTTTTTCATGCAATAGATGCGTCCCTATCTGACCTGAGAGAAGTGCAGTCAAGTATTCAGAAGATTAAAGGACTCGAACATGAGTTAGAAACGCTTACGAAAGCGATCGATCGTATTGATGAGAAAATAAACGAAATTAACTCAAAAAAGTATTACCAGAATAAAAAAGCGTTTATCGGACTTGATGAGCCGATTTTGTGGAGCAAATTAGATGACTGATATCGAGCTAAATATTTCTGCTGGATCTTCTCTCAAGTATCTTTTGGATCAATGAAAAAATCGTTTTCTTCCGATTCCAGAAGTGAGTCGGAGCTCCAAGGAAACAGTTCATAATCCGCCTGATAAAAATCTACAAACGAATATTTGATTACATCAAAATATGGAGAGAAGTCGAAGTCGCTTGGAGTGCAGAGCTTTGGGTTACGACGAAATAGTTGCGGTATCCCAGCTTCAGAGTGTTTTACTAGCGGTAAGATTGGATAGCCGGCTGAAGCGAAAGACTCAGCTATCATGGTAGAACACACGGTTTTGGTAGAGCGGCTACCATTTTTTTTGAAAAGGCTAGAAGCCCACTTCTTTGGCAGTATGTACCATGGCAAAAGAAATCGCGCCAAATCAAAAATCTGTCGGAGATTGTAATCTTTCCCAATCTGCTCAGCGGCATGGCGAATTACTTTAGGCGCATCTCTGAAGGATAATTTTGAGGGCCGACATATTCGCATATGTTCGTCCCGGTAAGTGTCTAGGCTTCTGATAATAGTGCCTTCCCCTATGACACTCTCGATGATAAGTTGATCTTCAGGTTCCCCCATATGTTTATCGGAGACTATCTTGCGGACCGTTTGATCTTGTATATCGTATGTTCTTCCAATGTAGAGGCAGGCATGGGTCCACGCGCTATTGGTAAGAAATCTTATTCCTTCACTAATCCGGGTTCTACCCTCGACCAAAATTACATCGCAAGGCTTGATCTCATGGGTCATGCTATCAAAGTCCGAGAAAATCTGTCTTTTCCGGTGGCCCCTAATCTGCGGTTGTCTGCTCACTTTTTAATGGCTCGATAGATGCCTATCTTATCGACAATATAAGTCGCTAGCGTGCCTTTTGCATCGCTTTCCGCCTTCGCGGCGAGTTTATTCAAGTTTAGGTAATTCATTTCAAACCCCTTATCTTTAACCTTTAATCTAAGATGCTTTAAGACGGAATTTTTTAATGGATAGTTCGAGAATTAACCAATAAAAAATGACAAGTTCTTACCTAGATGACTCTCTCGTTTCCTCCGTCAATCGGTATTTGAGAGCCGGTTGTTTTCGAAAAGCCTTTGTTACAAACCGTTATTACTAGATCGGCAACGTCGTGAGACGTGATGGTAGTTCTTAGAATATTATTCCGCTTGTATTCGTCAACAGTTAATCCATAGTTCTTTGCACGGCTTTCTAACACTTCGTCAGACCATATTCCGGTATCGAAAACGGCGTTTGGATGAAGCATATTTACTCTTATACCTTGGCTCCCTAATTCCATCGCAGCGACTCTTCCCATTTGTGTCAGTGCTGATTTAGCTGCTGAGTAAGCTCCTGCGCCCGGTCCAGGGGCTGGAACATTTTTTGATGTCATAAGAACAATTGAGGGGTCGCAGCCTAGTTTTAAAAAAGGAGTGCATTCCCGCATTATGTTGACGTGGCCGCTGAAGTTTATCTCCATGGTCTTCTGAAGCAAATCACTCTCTAAATCTTCTAATTTGGCGCTTTTAGGGAAGGAACCGGCATTACTTACGAGTATATCGATACCTCCGAAGGTTGCTACGCCAGTGTTAATTGCATTCTGAATCGAGTTGTTGTCTGTAATATCGCAGATCAAACCGAGAATCCCAGGCTGTTTAAAAACGTCTTTGATAATCGGGTTAATATCTAGTGCAATTACTGCCGCTCCTTTTGAAGCAAAAGCTTCTGCGCACGCCTTTCCAATCCCTGAGGCAGCACCGGTTACTAGGACTATCTTTCCGTCGTAATCCGACTTTGCAGGAGCTAACTTAAGTTTCGCTTGCTCAAGTTCCCAGTATTCAAGCTCGAATATTTCTTCTTCAGATAACACCGTCCATCCCCCCAAAGCTTCTCCCCATTGGATAGCCTTGATGGTATGCTCGACCATATCGGAGATTATTTTCTTTTTCTTGATGTTGGCTGAGAAGACCACAGTTCCTTTCTCTTTCCAGACCGCATACCTAGGAGCCGGGTCAAGGCATGACAGCGAACCATCGTTATTTTTTTCAAAATACTTTAGATAGTTTTTTGCAAATGCAGCCACTCCTTCCCTTGGATCATGCTCAAGAATAGCTGGGATTCGTTTTGTTTGGAGTGTGTGGTCTGGTGTTAAAGGCCCTCTGGTTGCTATGTCGTCAATATTTTCAAGCGAACTGAAGCCCACATTTTCGCTATCCATGTTCCAAGAAGCCAACATAGGAGCTTGATGATAGTGAGACGCCATTTGTCTGGCTTGAGCAAGCGAGAGGTAGTCGCTTGTGGATGCCTCATAAACCGATTTTGCCAACGAGTCAAAAGCATCGATCGATTTAAGATGATCTTCTGCCTTGGTAACGAGCTCAATCATCTTGTCGTAGCTTTCCTTGGCATCATCGTTGAAGGTAAATAGTCCATGATGCATTAGGACAATCCCTTCCAGATTAGCCCAATCTATGTCTTTTGTTGCTTCAAATACCTGCGTTGCTAGGACAAACCCTGGCATTATATAGGGAAGAATTAACACAACTTCTCCATATAGAGTCTCGAGCACCTCTTTCCCATTGGGAGAATTGCTTAGTGCCACTACTGCATCTGTATGAGTGTGATCAACGAACTTGCAAGGGATTAACGCGTGGAGGATTGCCTCTATTGAGGGCGATGGCGCATTTGGGTTAGTCATAGAGGCTTTAAGTTCTCGGGCCATTTCCGTATCTGTCATGGAGGGGAGTTTGCCTAACTTCAGGAGCGTCTCTAATCTTGCTGGGGAAAATCCTTCTTCTTCAATCGTCTTAAGATCCCACCCTGAGCCTTTTACGAAAAGAATATCCTCTTCCAGTCCAAAGATGTTGGTTTGCGTGGATTTTACAGAAGTGTTTCCACCACCGTGGAGAACTAATTCATCACTTTGACCTAGCAACCTCGAGGTATAAACCCTCATCGCAAGATCGGAGTGCTTAAAGCGAAGTGATTCTTCTTCCTGCCAAAGATTTTCCATCTTATTCTTCCCTCTTAAAGATGCTTAACATACATTGAGACAACTCGAGTGGACCTATTATCAACCAGCTAAAACTCTAGAGCTACTATGAATTTATTGATTCGTCGATTTTTTCTAAGCGGAGAAATTTCCTGGGAGGAAACCCTGTCAGGAGACGAAAGCTGAAGGGTAGAGGGTTCTTTAAAGATACTTGCTCATGTTCTTGCGTGCTAGTCGGCGTCGCTCGAAAAAAAACTATCTCGTCGTTTAATTTGATGCCCACCCTCGGGTTTTCTTTCGCTTCATAATACCATCTGCGAGGCCAGTGATTA
>CACFLG010000075.1 GCA_902567095.1 uncultured OM182 clade bacterium | reverse complement strand
ATGAAGAGACGAATGGATAAAAAACGAGTTCCTTGGAGGGAGATAGATTCTCTAAAGAAAGTTTCTCTAGCGCACTAAGAAAAACAGGGCCAGAGTCTGGAAGAGGGGGTAATCCCCAGGCTTCTCCCTTGCTCGAAAGGAGGCGTTTTGCTCCAAAGCCAATCGTTCTGCTTCCCTCTTCTGCTGGCATGTTAAACATGGTCCAAGGAAGGAAATACTCGGCGCTCCATCCGTCTTGCAAGATTTTCGTTGCCCCCTTCCAGGGACCATCCCATTGCCTGTTGAATTTTCTTTCGGGCAGCGCGGTCCCGTCAGTCATTGCGCCACCAAGATTTAATGAAAACCAATAGCCATAATTTCCTTTTCCAGCTGGATCTATGACAAGAACTAAACCGTCCCGATCTAAAAATTGATCTCGAGCGCTAAGTCTTGCTACCAAAGTATCTGCAGGTTGTTCTAATTTAGCCCCGACATATAAACCTTGCTGGTCGTAAAGCAGTCTCACTTCTGTCTTGTGAGATGGGTTGTCTAGGGTCTCTGGGTCAACGACCCTGAAGTCGAAGAGGGATGTGCCTCCCTCCCAGGCAGTTTCGTTGACGTTACCGTCAATATTGATTTTTCTCTGAAGTTCGTCGTCCTGCTGAATAACCTTTTCAGAGGAATTATCGCAAATTGCTGGCTGGCTTATCGCACTAAACAGGGCGATCAGCATAAGATTTTTTATAATCACTTTTTCAAAGTCTGTTACAACGGGTTAAGATAAACGGATTAATCAGCGGTTAGTGCCAAAATCTTGAAAATACGGACTTTCCCATTCGAGCGGGGGTCTAAACGCATATTACTTAATAACACTGGATTTTTCTACGGATGCTCAAGTTTGCAAAGCTATATGAAAAAGCCGGTCTTTTCACTTTAAACCTTTTAGCCAATTTTGGCGGCCACAATGTGAGGAAGATCGGGTCCGATGAGCAAGGAGATTTACAAGCAGATTATTACTTCGTCGATAAAGATGCTGCTACCGTAGTTTTCTTCCATGGAGGAAATTGGCGGTCCTATAAAAAGGAAGATTATCGTTTTGTCGCTGACACTTTGTGCTCAATGGGGGTGAATGTTCTGATTCCCGACCTGCTTAAATACCCTGAATATCGATTTACCGCTATCCTGGAGAAAGCTTCTTTTTTGATGGATTGGCTGCTAGATTTTCTGGATATAAAAAACGATATTTTTCTAATGGGACACTCATCTGGGGCTCAAATTGCTGCTCTAATTGCTTTAAACAGAGAGTTGTCAAACCCCGGTCGTAATATAGTTGGGATGATCGGATTGTCGGGCCCCTATGATTTTTTCCCGTTTTCAGATAGCGATCACTGGGACCTTTTTGGTCCGGAAGAAAACTACCCTGCGTCTCAGCCGGTAAATTTTGTCAATAATTTGTCGCCAGAGTTGTATTTATTGCATGGAGCCTCTGACGAAAGAGTTCGAAGAGGTAATTCAAAAAGTTTAATGGAAAAACAGTTGTTAGCAGGAGGAAGAGCTTCTCGTGAGGTTTATTCCAAAATGGGTCATGCGGATACTATTTTGTCTTTTTCTAGGTTGCACCGTCGCAAAAACAGACTAGTTCGTGATATACAGTACTTTATAAACACACGTAAAACTTTTGGGGAAAAAAATGGCAGTAAGTGAAGCTTCATCTGACGAAATTCTTGTAGAAAATCATGATCATCATATTGTTGTAATCACCTTGAACCGACCTGAGAGAATGAATGCGATCAGTCGAGATATGCTTGAGGAGCTCTCCAAGAAAATGACCGAAGCTAACAAAGACCCCGAAATTCGTTGCATTGTGCTAACTGGATCTGGAAGAGGCTTTTGTGCAGGTCTAGATCTGGTGGATACCGCTAAGGGGGGTATTGGCTCAGGGACATCGAAGGGAAGCAACAGACCCAAGCAGCTGTTCGATCTGCGCGATGCGCCAATAAATGTGATGTGGAATATCGATACTCCGATCGTTTGCGCGCTAAATGGAGCTGCGGCAGGTTACGGCATGGATCTGTCGCTGCTCTGTGATATGAGAGTTGCGGCTGAGTCCTCCAAAATGGCAGCCGTGACTGCCAAACGTAACGTGGTTCCAGAGAGCGGCGGAACGTGGCTGCTACCAAGGTTAATCGGATGGGCAAAATCTGCTGAGCTTTATTATCGGGGTCGAGTAGTTGACTCGTCCGAATGTTTAGAACTTGGTCTAGTAAACGTCGTTGTTCCGGATGATCAAGTTATGGATACAGCCATGCAATGGGCTCGAGAGATTTCAGAAAATGCGCCAATGGCTGTCCAAACTACCAAGCGAATGATGCGGATGGGCCTTGAAGAGTCCTATGATACTGCTGTAGATCATCTGATGGTGCACCTCGGTGCAATGTTTCAGAGCGAGGACTTTCAGGAAGGAGTCCAAGCTTTCCTTGAGAAACGTAAGCCAGAATTTACTGGCCGATAAACAAACTCAGATTAAAACTCAAAGTTAATATATAAAAAAAGCGGCTTAGCAAGCCGTTTTTTTTAGGCCTCTTTTTTGTAGGGAGGGCGCATAGCTTTAGCCAATTTCGATACCATCCCAGACTGAGTATAAATAGACTTGGCGTGACTAAAAGTTTTAAACCCGTCGTGTCCGTGATATGAACCCATGCCGCTCGGCCCGACCCCTCCAAACGGGAGATCCTCCTGAGTCACGTGCATTATTACATCATTTATCGTGACGCCGCCCGAGGTTGTTTTATCAAGAACCTTTCTTTGTTCTTTATCGTCTGTACCAAAGTAATAAAGCCCGAGTGGCCTGTCTTTGGAGTTGACGTAAGAAATAGTTTCTTCAACCTCTTTATATTCTTTCACGGGAAGTAGAGGTCCGAATATCTCTTCTTGCATTATTTTCATTTCCTCACCTGGATTGAAAATCAAGGTTGGAGCAATGCGAAAATTTTCTTGTTGCGAGAAATCCTCGTCAGCTGGATTAAGTTTTATGACTTCCGCACCTTTTTGTTCCGCATCAGCAACCAGTTCATTGAGCCTTTCAAAGTGAGACTGGTTGATTACACTTGTGTAGTCTGGATTGTCTTTTAAGTTTGGGAACATTTCGTTTATAGAGTTATTGGCATGTTGTAAAAACTCCTCTTTACGTCCCTCTGGAAGAAAAACATAATCTGGCGCCAAACATATTTGCCCCGCGTTCAAAGTTTTACCTGCCATAATATTATTCGTTGCGACTTCGAGGTCTGCAGATTCGCCAATAATTACTGGGGATTTTCCACCCAACTCTAGAGTTAAAGGAACTAAATTCTCCGCTGCGCTTTTCATAATATGTTTCGCTACTGACCCTGATCCAGTATAAAGTAGGTGATCAAAAGGCATTTCGGCAAAAGCTTTCCCCACTTCTGGCCCCCCTAAAACGACAACAACCTCTTCTGGCGAATAAGCTTCTTCAAGCAAATCTTTGATTAGCTGAGACGTCGCTGGGGTGTACTCTGAAGGTTTTATCATCGCTCTATTACCTGCCGAGAAAATCCCTGCTAGAGGGGAGAAAACCAGGTTTACAGGGAAGTTCCAGGGACTAATGCATCCAACCACACCTAAAGGCTGATACTCTATCCTGCCTCTTGCCCCGAATAGACCGAGAGGAAACGTTACTTTCCTTCTCTGGGACTTCATCCATTTTTTTAGATTTTTCTTTGCATTTTCCAAGGGGCCGATCGATCCATCGATGTCTGCAAGTTTTGATTGCTGATGCGCCCGATGACCAAAATCATCTGCCATTGCCTGTATAAGGTCTTTCTCATTTTTTTTTAAAAGATTTATAGATCTCTCTATTCTATCAATACGGGTTTTTGCCTCTACATGTCCCTCGGAAAGGAAAGACGCTTTTTGCAGCTGTAGTTTTTCAAGCAAAGAATTTTTTATTGTTTCGCCCTCATTCATGGTGCGCACCTTTTTTCTCTATATTATTGCAGCTTACCGGTCGCCAGACAGCCTAACTCATTCGGTTACCCAAAACCATATTCCTGCGAAAGACACCTGCTAATAAGCTCTACTGATTCTTCTCTTTCATGCTAAAATCTCATTGTTTTCTATACACT
>CACFLG010000074.1 GCA_902567095.1 uncultured OM182 clade bacterium | reverse complement strand
CGATTGATTCATTTGAATACTCATCGGGATCATCCAACTGGTATTGGACTAATTCAGCTTGATCACCTGGAACTCCAAGCTGCCTTGGGTTTCCCTGCATCCCAATCCCCAGGATAATGTGTTTACCATGATAAACCGTGCCATTTGAGCATTCGACAGAGAAGTTACCTTTACTCCCCTCGATCTTCTTAGCTTCAGCACCATAATGCACATTGGTATTATGAGAGGCGATCCCTTGTTCCCAAGTTTCAAGAATGATTTCTCGTTTTCCCGCCTGAAAATCTATGGGACTGCGCAGGGGCAATATGTCAGGAGTAGCCATGACATGCTTGCCTTTTTGATATTTTTGAATGGTGTTGGCTATCTTTGGCGAGCTCTCTAACAAAACATGCGAAACACCCGATTCCGCCGCCCTACTCGCAGCACTGAGACCTCCTGGTCCCGCGCCAATGATTATAATTTCAAATTGCTCGTCTGACACACGTCATTCCTTCTTGAACCACTCTAATGTCTTCTTAGAGCAACGCCTTTAACAGCGCTCCTGCAATGGTAAGACCTCAATAAGGACGTTCTGTCTCAACAACACATCGCCTGTCTCTACTATACTGTCAGCCACAAACAAAGGCTAGGCTAAAAAATTTAAAATGCGATCCGGCCTACTTTCTCGGCAACACAGGCAGGCTTTTGATTGCCTTTAACCTCTACAGTGATTTCTGTAACCGTCTCGATCATACCTCCTTTAATCTCTGCGCTCTTAAGAAAACCTTCGCAACGAATAAAACTTCCAACAGGAACTGGCGCAGGGAAACGGATCCGGTTAAACCCATAGTTAATCCCAAGCTTCTTTCCTTCGAGCTCAGGCATGCCGTAGCCATCTATTTCGGGCAGGTGCCCTATCAACGCTAAGGTTAAGTTTCCGTGAGCGATGGCATCGCCATACGGGCTTTCCTTTTTTGCTCTTACTGGATCAACATGTATCCACTGGTGGTCCCTGGAAACCTCAGCGTATTGATCAACATGATCTTGAGTCACTTCAAACCAATGAGACTTTGAGACGGTTTGTCCTACTTTTTCATGTAATTTGTTAAGCGCTTGTCCTAAATAGTCTGATTCCATTTTTTTTCCTTAACACTGGCACAAATTTTTACCAGAAAAATTTTCGTTCTCTATCTCGCTCGGTCACCCTAAACCAAACTCGAAGTAATCATTTATCGTATCACTGCGCTGACTCTGGACGCAGAAATCTCTATGATTACGCGATCTTGTTCGTCTAACCACTTTTCTAAAGGGTTTGGCTCTTCATACATGTCGGATATTTTTTCAAACACAAGCTTAGTTTTTCGAACAAGATCTTTCTTTGAGACCTCTGCTAGTCCCTCTATCGCAACAAAGTTAAAAGGTTCGGAGTTGGAGACAATGCACAAGTTTACCCTCGGATCTTTCTGCAATGATGCCCGCTTAAAGGTAGCACCGGGTGTGCTTACCACGAGCTTGTCAGAATCGCGAGCGTAAGCAACCACTGATGAAACCGGCGCGCCTGTTTTTCGCAGGGTAGTAATAACCGCCCAACGATGATCATCGATAAATTTTTCGTAAGTTGGATTGTTAGAAATCATTTCATTTATGTTTAAGAGTGAATCGAGATATGATCATAGCTCGAACGAAGTGATTAAGGAAAATCTATGCCTTTCTTGAGCAATGAGGAAAAACTAAAGTTTCTAACCGAAAGAGGAATCCTAATGAGGATCTCTTGCGTTCGTTCCGATTGCTCGCCACTGGTCACACCGGTCTGGTTCATTCACAAGGAAAAGGCTATTTATTTTACGCCGAGGGCCGAGTCAGAGTGGTTCGGGTGCCTCAAGGCAGACCCAAGAGTGGCGCTTTGCGTTGACGAGGAAAATCTCCCCTACCGAAAAATAATCGTTGAAGGGAAAGCCACCATGGTTCATGACCTAGGAGCGGATGAGATTTGGAGAGATCTTTACACCGAAATGGCTGAGCGCTACATTGATCCAGAATTCGCGAGGGAGTATGTGGAAAATACTATCGATCAAGAACGTGCTCTTTTTAATGTGCCCTTGTCTGATGAGAACACAAAGAGCTGGCGAATGCCTTTGAAAGGCGAGGACGAAACCGGTATATGGCATCACCGTTATTACGCAAAAGGTACGAAATTTTCCAGGAGCTAGTGTTATCGAAATCACAAACTTTTTTTCGAACCAACCACAGGAAATTGATAGACGAGTTTTTACAAGCACTTAGACATTCACTTTTTTAATTACAAGGAGAAAAAATGGCCGCTTATTTTATAGCACAATACACTGTTAACAATTCGGACCTCTATGCAGATTACTCGGCTGGTGCCGGACCAACCCTTGCTCAATATGGCGCCGAACTGGTGGCATTTGATGTCGGTGCTGAAACGATAGAGGGTAATCCTCCTGGGCCACAAACGGTGATAATAAAATTTGAGGACACTGAAAAAGCAAAAACCTGGTACAACAGTCCTGAATATCAAGCCATCGTTCACAAAAGGCTCGAGGCAACAGAAGGTTTTTCAGTGATATCACAATCAATGAATGCTGGAGGATAGCTTTAAAAAAATGGTGGCTAGTCTACGGGTTTTAGAAGCAAAATTTTAAAAGTCCTGAACGGCCACCAAGCTCTCTCAAAAAATTCAGACGCTTTGATACTCAATTCTCAACTCGGGCAATGCTCTGAGAATGAAACTTGGATCCGCAACCGGCCTCCCCCAATCGGGATCTAAACGAAAATTTTTGTAGTTTTCTAATAGTTCAAAAAAACCTATGTTCAATTCTTGCCTGGCAAGTGGAGCGCCGATGCAAAAATGCACGCCCGAACCAAAAGCCATTTGCATGCCCGCTTTCTCTCGATGGATGTTGATTTTATCGGGTTCATCAAATTGCCTCTCGTCCCTGTTGGCGGCGCCATACCTGAGCATCATTACATCTCCCTTTTTTAGAGCGTAACCACCCAACTCCGTGTCTCTCGCCACTACTCTCGGAAGACCTTGGACAGGAGCCTCGAATCTCAGAACCTCTTCGACGAAGGTTTTTATTCTTTTTTCGTTACCCCTTATCTGTTCTTCCAATTCAGGGTTATCACAAAGCACCAGCATCGCCCAACCAAAAGTGCTCGCCGTCGTCTCATGGCCCGCTACCAGGAATTGATTTAGAACTGAGAGAATTTCTCCATGGGTCAGTTCTCTCTCTCCTCCGTCATCCAACAACTTTGAATTGGAAAGTATGGATATCATGTTTTCCTTGGGTGCACGCCGACAATCCTCCACTAGCTCGATTAAGAATTTTTGCAAGTCCACGGCTGTTTGCATCCGACCTAGGATTTGCTCCGGAGGAACAGGTGCCATTTTCAGGGCTGATGCCGCCGATGTCGCCGCCTCATAAAAAAAATCTCTGCTTTCAGAATCTCGAGGGATGCCCAAACGATCCGAAATAATCTCCAAGGGCACAGGAAACGCAAACAACTCCATGAAATCGATCTTTCCCTTACCTTTCATTGCCAAAACATTCTTTTCGATTACCGCTCTGACATCATCCTCGCTTTTTTTTACTTGGCCGCCTGTAAAAAGCTTTGAAACCAAAGATCTATACTTAGTGTGTTCAGGCTCATCTAAGGTGAGCATTGTAGGTGGAATATCAATCATGCCCTGAGCAATCTTAAAAGCCTCTGCCTTTTGTTCATCCGATAGAGTATTAAACATCTCCATCTGAGCTCCGCCCATAAATTGGTCGTATTTCGAAGAAAAGTCATCAGTCCGCTTAATGACATCCCTCAAAAGATCGTAACGCGTAACAACGTGAAGGTTCATTTCTTCCAGGTAATGGACTGGCTCCTCGTCCCTCAATTGCTTATATAGCGGGTAAGGATCAACCATGTTTTCCGGGCTGAATAAGTTTACCGAAGATTGTTTTTCCTCGCTTTGGCTCATTTTTTTCACCTCTATCTCAGTGCGAATCTTGATATGTTAACCAAGAAAACGTAGAAATGACATTCGTTCAGTGTTGATTAATCTTCCAGAGCCGAGCGATACTTGATATTAAGTTTCCCTGACAATTATCTAGGATTTTAAATGAGCCGACCGAATATCTTGCTCGTAACGAAAGGACATCCATTTGATCACAATGCCTTTTTCAAAATATTTGATAGCATCAACGTAGATTGGACTCATGTAGAGCAACCCGCCGCGCAGCTTTTCTTTTCTCCCGAAAACGCAAAAAATTTCGACGCGTTTGTCATGTACGACATGCCAGGCATAAAATTCAAACGAGGCGCACCAGAGTTCGAAGAACCTTCTGAGGAATATAAAAAAAATTTCCTGGCGTTGTTAGCTTCGGGCAAGGGAATGGTGTTTCTCCACCACTCAATCGCGGGATGGCCAACTTGGCCTGAATACTCAGAAATCATTGGTGGCAGGTTTCTCTACCTGCCGGGAGTTGTAAAGGCTCAAAAAAAACCTGACAGTGGATACAGACACAAAGTAACTCATGAGATAAAAGGCCTATTAGAACACCGAATAACCCAAGGAATACCGCCAAGTTTTTCAATGACAGATGAGCTTTATCTTTCGGAAATATTCGAAGAAGAAATCACGCCTTTGTTCGCGAGCAACTACACGTTCTCAGA
>CACFLG010000073.1 GCA_902567095.1 uncultured OM182 clade bacterium | reverse complement strand
CCTCGCACTATTAATACTTCTGTAGTTAATATTTCCCCAAATTTCACCATCTCGGATCCAATGCAATATTTTCCAATTCAAAACCGTCGATACATCCTTCAACGATACTTTTTATAGCTTTATGATCAGACGCGTTGCAAGCCTTTTCTAATGATCTACACACCTTTTCTATCTCAAATATCTGTGGGTCCGTTTCAGAGGACACGAAAATTCGAGGATGCCCAGTTTTGATAAATTCTTCGGAAGCAAACAATTTTTCATTAAGCTTTTCTCCTGCTCTTAACCCAGTGTATTTAATCTCTATTTCATTTTCTCTGTCGTTTGCCTCGTGCTCGCCAACAAAAGATTTTCCATGCAAATGGATCATCTTTTTTGCCAGAGTTTCAATCCTTATTGGAGCGCCCATATCAAGAACGAAAATTTCTCCACCCTTCGCCATTGCACTCGCCTGAATTACAAGCTGAGATGCCTCTAGCGAAGTCATAAAATATCGAGTTGCTCTCCCATCGGTCACAGTCACCGGACCACCATTTCGTATTTGGTCTTCGAAAAGCGGAATAACTGATCCAGAAGATCTCATTACGTTTCCGAACCTTACTAAGCTAAATATCTGACTAGATTCCTTTTCTGCGAAATTCAGAACGATCATTTCTGCTAGTCTCTTTGTTGCGCCCATAACATTTTTAGGATGCACCGCTTTGTCGCTGCTTATGAGGACCAACTCTTGTACAGGGGATCGACGAATAGATTTGACAAGATTGAGAGTTCCCAAAACATTGTTGCGCACCCCTGAAATTATATTTTCTTCCACCAAATGAACGTGCTTGTAGGCTGCAGCATGATAGACTTTATCTATTTGAAATCTGGAAATCACGCTCTCTAAATACTCTTGGTCCATTATAGAACCAAGGAGAAAAATAATTTTGCTTCGAATCCCAGATTTTTTTTCTAACTGCTTTTGCAAGTTATAAAGTCCTATCTCGGAGTGATCCAATAAAATTAGGCTAAGCGGCTCGTACGCGAGTATCGTATCGCACAACTGAGAACCAATTGTTCCTGCCGCACCCGTAATCAGAATATTTCTACCTTTTACGGCTGCATGCATTAAATCTTTTTTCGGGGGCACAACCCTTCGACCCAAAAGGTCGCCAATACCTACTTCTCGGATAGCGGTCCGATCTAATCTGCCTGCCAAAAAATCATTTATTTTCGGCAATGTACTCATAAGAACTGGCAGGTCAGAAAGCCTATCCAGTACTGCTAATCCCGAGGAGTTGTCTTTAAGATCGTCAGCTACAAAAATTCTCTTTATTTTTAATTTGCGAGTGACTCGATCAATATTCTCTAAGTCATAGACTCGGATCCCATGTATTGTCGTTCTTCGTTTTTCTTTATTCTCATCTATAAAAGCTAAAAGCTGATAACGTTGATCATTGATAAGCAAAAGCGCGATCTGTGCCCCAAACTGGTCAGCACCATAAATGGCTACGGGCTCAGGATTTGTCCGAGGATAAAAAAAAGGGGCCACATAATTTACACCAAAAATTCGTGCGCCAGACAGCAGTGAAACTGCGACAAACCAAAAGATAATTGGAGCCGAACGAGGGAAAGAGGTTGCTTCGAAAAGAAATGCGCTCAGAGATGCTATCAACGCTGAAGCGAGAACGCCCCCCATCACTGGTCGGAGAATACTAAATCCTATATAAAGCGAAACAACTCGATAGAGTCCTAGCTTTGAAAAAACAAACACGCCGGCGACACAAACTAGTGGAAACTGCCACCAAAAAGGAGACATATCTTTATTCAGATCTCCGTAACGAAGAGCAATAGAAAGCCATAATGAAAAACACAGCAGAAATATATCTAGACTGATCAACCCAATTAATCTATTTTTGAAGCGCAGCGCACCTCTGTTTTTATTCTCAAACATCTACAATTCTCGAAAGAAATGGGGCTTTGTTTGTCCAGCCCCAGAATAGAGGTGAACCACTAATAAAGGAAGCATGGCAACAATAAAAATTAGACCCCCGTTTTGAGGTTTGAGAAAGCAAAGCGAGGCCATTGGTAGCAACCAAAACACGTTGCAGCATTGAATTAACATCAAAGCCTTCCAAACGCCGTAGCTCTTGCTCAAGTGCTGATAGAAATGGGATTGATGTTTTTTGGCTAGATTTTGTCCTTGAAAAAAGCGAACCATAGCAGTCGAAGTTCCATCTACTAGGAACACACCCAAAAGAATCAACCAACACCATATTGAAACATCAATTTCATGTAACAGCACGATCCCGAAAAAGAATCCTAGAAAAATACTTCCCGAATCGCCCATAAAAATTTTAGCTTTTGGGAGATTAAGCGGTAAAAAGCCGACTAGCGGGCCAATCAAAAAGTATAAAAAAGGAGAGGGGGTTGATTCGCCAAAAAACAAACATATTAGCGAAACAGAAAGTAAAACAAAAATCGCTTGGCTTGCGGCCAAGCCATCAATGCCATCCATAAAGTTATAAATATTAGTCATCCATAAAAGAACTAGTATCGATAGGGAGAGGGCTATGATGTTAAAATTCTCGAATTCAGGCTCCGTCAAGAATCCCATTGGTCGGGTAAAAAAAACGAAAAAGACTGCAATCAGGGAGTAAAAAACTAATCGAGGTAACCAAGGAAATTCGAAGATATCATCGAGAAAGCCTGCTGCCGACATCAGAAACAGAGGTGCTAACGAAAAGAAAAATGCAGTTCCCTCTAAAAAGCTGTAACCAGCACCATCTAGAACCAGTCCAGCAAGTAAGTAAACGCCTGAAAAAAAAAGACCAGCTCCAGATGGCGGGCTTTTATGAGAATTAAGGTTAATTCCTATAGGCTCAGGACTAATAGTGACCATAGCAGTCCAAAATTTCGGAAACCACAAGAGCAAAATAAAGCAAAAAAAAGTGCTAAAAACAAAAAAACTCAGAATTCGAAAGTTCTCGATATTCTGGATTAAAGTGACAAAGGTTTCCAAAAGAAATCCATTTTTTTTTGAGGATAAGCCAGATCAATTGAAATCGTCGTTTTCATCGTGCTAGACCTTCGGGTTTGGTCGGGACGGCAGGATTTGAACCTACGACCACCACACCCCCAGTGTGGTGCGCTACCAGACTGCGCCACGCCCCGAGTAGTTTCTTTGGAATCTTTACTTACAAAACCGGCATTGATAAGAATTCATTTAAGCTTTTCTACGCAAGCTAGTTATTTAACCAGCGAATATAAAGAATTTAATCTTTCAGAATTAGTAAGATCTCATCTAGCTCTGACAGTGTCTGATTAATTAGCTGCTTATACCTTGTTTTATTTTTTTTAGTCTTTTCACCATTGAGTTGCTGCCTCGCACCCTCGGCAGTGTAACCCTGTTCATAGAGCAAGGATCTAATCAGTCGTATTGTGACCAGATCCTCCCGTTGATAATACCTTCTGTTCCCCTTTCTTTTTAACGGGTTAAGTTGCAAAAATTCTTGTTCCCAATACCTGAGCACATGCGGCTTGACCAGACACAAGGAGCTGGCTTCGCCTATACTGAAGTATCTCTTTCCTGGTATCGGAGGCAAGTCATTATTGTTTTTCTGGTCCAGCATAGACCTCTACTCTAGCCTTTAATTTTTGACCGGGCCTAAAAGTAACCACTCTCCTCGCAGATATGGGGATATCTTCACCTGTTTTCGGATTCCTTCCAGGTCTTTGACGTTTATCTCTCAATTCGAAATTGCCAAACCCTGAGAGTTTTACTTCTTCATTTGCTTCTAGGGATACTCGGATTTCTTCGAAAAACAAGTCTACTAAATCTTTAGCCTCTCGCTTATTTATACCAAGTTCTTCGTAAAGCGTCTCAGCAATTTCGGCTTTCGTTAGTGCTGTCACTCTTATTCCCTAAGCTCGGCGCCTAATTTAGTTCTTAAAACATCAACAATTTTAAACACAGCGGTATCAACCTCAACATCGGTAAGAGTGCGTGAAGCTTCTTGGAAGGTCAAGCCCAATCCAATACTTTTTCTATTTAAATCAATACCCTCACCTTGATAAACGTCAAAAACAATCAAATCTTTAAGCAAAGCTGAACATCGTTTAACAATTGAGGTCATCTCCGAAACCTCGATCTTTTCATCCACAATAAAAGACAAATCCCTTCTTATCTCGGGGAATTTAGAGAGCATTTTACTCTGAACAACTCTTCCACTTCCAAGACAAGATAGATCTATCTCGCAAAGAAAAACCTTCTCACGCAGACCAAGCTCTTTTTGTATGCGAGACTTTAGTCGCCCTAAGGTTCCACACTTTTTTTCCCCAATTAATATATCTGCCGACTGACCTGGGTGAAGCGCAGAGCTTGAACTCCTAACGAAACGAATTTTTCTGTCAACCTGAGCAAAAAGCAAAATGCTCTCCAGATCGCCCTTCAAATCATAAAAATCTATTTCATCTGATTCGCTGGTCCAATTCTCTGGATTTTTCTGTCCTGTTGCTACAAAAGCAATTTTCTTTTCTTGTTTAATATTTTGAAGAGAAAGACTGTCTCCGTTATTTTTTATACAAAAACAAAGACCAATTTCAAAAAGCCTTATCCGATCTCTCTGACGGTTGAGGTTGTACGAAACAGCCTTTAGTAACCCAGGCCAGATACTAGACCGCATAGTGGACATTTCGGACGAAAGAGGGTTAGCCAGATGAATGATGTTCTC
>CACFLG010000072.1 GCA_902567095.1 uncultured OM182 clade bacterium | reverse complement strand
TACCGAATCTGAGACAGGAATATTCATGGAAACCCTTCCCTTCCCCAAATTGTACTCTCCAATGGTCAGATCGCTTTTTATTTCGAATCCTTCTGTGGAGGGTCGTTTGCTGATAACGTTTATGGCTCCACCGGTTGAGTTCTGACCAAAGAGTGTTCCTTGAGGCCCCCTTAAAACCTCTATCCGTTCTACATCTATAAAATCAGTTTGCAGAGAAAATGGAGAGGCGATATACACACCGTCTAGATGGTATGCGACTGACGGGGCTGCTATTGCGTTTTGATTGGTCTCGTTTCCGATGCCTCTAATAGAAACAACGGTTTTATAGCCCTCGTTCTTAGCAACCGTGACCCCCGGAGCGATCCCGCTCAAATCCACAAAAGATGTGATATTTTTATTATCGAGTTCATCGCCACTCAAAACAGTTACTGCCTGAGAAAGATCTTGCAAACTCTCGTTCCTTTTCTCAGCAACAACGATAACTTCTTCAATGACGTTATCGGCTAGAGACCCTAAAGAAAAAACCGCTATCCAGAAAAAAAGAAAGCAGCTGATTAACGATTTTTTGGTGCCTGTCCCAAACATTTTTCACCCCTTAAAAATTAATAAAAAAAAATTCCCGATCTTATGTATTTCGTTAGTATTTCGCCTTTATTCATAAGCAGGGATCGTGCCATTTCCTAAGCCATTGCCCTACTCGAATTCTAATCAGTAACCTAATGATTTATGGACCATCTTGAGATCGCTCGCCCAGGTCCGCGTCGATCTCCGACAAAATAAATGCTTCATAATAGTGCATATTATACACGATCCCCTAATTTAGTGCGCGACAAAGGATATTAATCCGCTCAGCAGTCACAACATTCCCTCTTGAATTATGAATTCGGATATCTCTGAAATGCCCTTCCCCACTTTTAAGTTTGAAAAAATATATGGCTTGCCTTCTCTCATGTCTCTTGCGTCACGGTTCATAACATCTAGGTCCGCACCAACAAAAAGAGCCAAATCAATTTTATTGATTATCAAAAGATCGGACTTTGTAATACCTGGGCCACCTTTCCTAGGAATCTCCTCACCAGCGGAAACATCGATCATATAGAGAGTAAGATCGGAAAGTTCCGGGCTGAAAGTCGCTGCGAGATTATCGCCCCCGCTTTCTATTACTATGAGATCAAGGTCGCTAAATCTTGCAGTGAGCTGATCAATGGCATTGAGATTCATCGATGTATCTTCTCTTATCGCCGTATGAGGGCACCCGCCCGTCTCAACCCCCAAGATGCGGTCGGGGGAAAGGGCCTGATGTTTCATTAAAAATTCTGCGTCTTCTCGTGTATATATGTCGTTCGTAATCACAGCCAAATTAAACTTCTGGCGCATCTCAAGGCAGAGAGCTTTAACGAGAGAGGTTTTTCCCGCTCCGACGGGCCCACCAACTCCTAGTCTAAGTGGTGGCTTTTTATTTTCTTCTAACATAGCGTCTCCTTAAGACCTATAAAGCCTGTCCTCAATAGCTTCATGTTGCGCGGACAGAATAGCCACTCCTGGGAGGGAACGGCCGAACTTCCACTCATACTTCTGCTGCTTTTGGGCGATTCTCTCAGACCGATCGACGCCTTCGGATATCTGAGGAATCATTTTCTCCAGAACCCATTGAGCTTTCGACTGTCCCAGTGGAAGAGACTTAGTTACTACAAGCACCTGGTTTTCAATCCAATTAAAAGAAAAGCCAGCGGCTAATTCGGCTACAGGAATCCGCCAATAAGCGCCGGCGATCGCAAATTCTGTAACAAACGAAGGCTCTTTAAAGAGCGGGCTACCGGCGTCTATCTGTTGAAGAATACGCGCCAGTGATTTACCCATTTCTAAATCTTCTAAAAGCATCTCCCCAGTCTCTCGGTTTGCTTGGAGGTATTCATTCAAGCTTTCGATAATATTTGGTTCATTCTTGTCCCAGGCATCGGAACTCAGAAACAATGCGGGCAAATCGAGAGAGCACAACCCGTAATTGAAAAGATCTGAGATCCATTCGAACGCCGTCACATGATCTTTCACAATGCCATTGCAGACCGCAGACTCCATGCAAGATGAGTACGCGTAACCTCCGACAGGCAGTGCTTGTGAAGAAAGCCTGATCAAATTGGCAAGTCTGGTTACATCAGAGCTCACTATTGTCCTCGAACTCGTTAATGTTTCGGGTGGGCATGATACGCGCCGTCCTCGGGCTGAAAGGGACTAATCGCCTCGTCTACTTGCCCTCCCAAACCGATGACCATCTGATCTAAAACATAGTCTGGCTGGTAAAGTAGTTCGTGTTCCCGCAGCTCAAGAGCGACATGCCGATTTCCTAAATGATAAGCAATTCTCGTAAGTGCAAAATTATCAGTCGCCGAAACACGCGAGACAGGCTCCGGTCGAGCTTTAACCGTGAAGAAGTCATCAGTTGTCGAGACTAGGATATCGCCTCCAAGCAGATGCTCGCCTCGGTCAAGGAACCAAGCTACAGATGCCCCTTTCTCCGATATGCACTTTCCTCTACTCCGTTTTCGCTCGTCATAAGGTAAGGCTATCTCATCACCCTTACCCGAGCACTCGTGAACTGCGGCTTTTTTAAAGCAATCGAATCGCATGTCATTGGGGCCTAAAATAGAAAGTAGCGCTGCGCAAGCGGCAGACAATCTGCGGGCTCGCAAGTCAGAAGCTCACCGTCTGCCCTGACCTCATAACTCTCAGGATCCACTTCGATTTGTGGCAGATAATCATTCAAGACCATGTCAAGTTTCGATACATTTCTGCAAGAACCCACCGCGCTTATGTTTTTTCTTAGCCCAAGGTCATTCAGCCTCTCTTCGAAAGCTTGGCTAACAAAAGTAAGGCTAGTTGCCTCCCTGGCTCTTCCGAACGAACCGAACATCGGCCTGTAGTGCACTGGCTGAGGTGTTGGTATTGACGCATTCGGATCGCCCATCGGCGCGGCCGCTATCATGCCACCTTTAATAATCATCGCTGGCTTAACGCCAAAAAATGCGGGCTTCCAGAGCACGAGATCAGCCAACTTACCCTCTTCAATCGATCCAACTTCACTCGCAATTCCGTGGGCGATGGAGGGGTTTATTGTGTATTTCGAGATGTAACGTTTTACTCGGAAATTATCAGTGCTGCTCCCCTCCTCTAAGAAACCACGTTGTACTTTCATTTTGTGAGCGGTCTGCCAAGTCCGACTAATGACCTCACCAACTCGGCCCATTGCTTGCGAGTCGGACGCTATCATCGAGAAGGCTCCAAGGTCATGCAATATATCTTCAGCTGCGATAGTTTCTTTTCTTATGCGAGAGTCTGCGAATGCAACGTCTTCGGGAATGTTTGGATCTAAGTGATGACAGACCATCAACATGTCGAGGTGCTCATCCACCGTGTTGATGGTATAAGGCCGCGTAGGGTTTGTTGATGACGGAAGAACGTTTGGCAGGCCACAAGCTTTTATAATATCAGGGGCGTGACCGCCTCCGGCTCCTTCAGTGTGAAACGTATGGATGGTTCTGTCCTTAAAGGCGGCTATAGTGTCTTCAACAAAACCCGATTCATTAAGCGTGTCTGTATGAATAGCTACCTGAACGTCCTGACGCTCAGCGACCGACAAACAATTATCAATAGCGTGGGGCGTTGTGCCCCAATCCTCATGAAGTTTGAGTCCCATCGCACCGGCTTCAACTTGCTCATCTAGGGGGCCGGGCAGGCTCGCATTACCTTTCCCCATAAACCCCAGATTCATCGCAAAATCATCTGCCGATTGAAGCATCTTAGATATGTGCCACGGGCCAGGAGTGCAAGTAGTGGCGTTTGTGCCGGTAGCCGGTCCGGTTCCACCTCCAAGCATCGTGGTAATACCCGACATCAAACTTTCTTCGATCTGTTGAGGACATATAAAATGGATATGAGCGTCGACTCCCCCAGCCGTTAAAATGTGTCCCTCCCCGGCGATCGCCTCTGTCCCGGGACCAATTATAATGTCGACTCCGGGCTGGGTGTCGGGATTACCGGCTTTGCCTACCTTCCATATCCGGCCATTTTTAATTCCAACATCCGCTTTAACGATTCCCCAATAATCAATAATTAGAGCATTAGTGATAACAGTATCAGCTGCACCAGCCGACAAGGATTGGCTTTGGCCCATTCCGTCCCTGATAACCTTCCCGCCTCCGAACTTAACCTCATCTCCATAGACCGTATAATCTTTTTCTACTTCGACAATTAATTCCGTGTCCGCTAAGCGGAGTCTGTCCCCCGTTGTTGGTCCGAACATTTCTGAGTATGCGCGACGTGATAATTTTGGCATAATTTAGGTCTCCAACTTTCCCATTACTTCGCCTCGGAAGCCGAAGATATTTCTCGAACCGCCATAATCCACTAGCTCCACAGTCTTTGAAACACCCGGCTCAAAACGAACCGCAGTGCCCGCGGCGATATTCAATCGATAGCCGAAGGTGTTTGGTCTATCGAAGATCAGTGCAGAGTTGGTCTCGGCGAAGTGGTAATGAGATCCCACCTGGACAGGACGATCTCCCGAATTTGTGACCTTAATCTCTAACGTTTTTCTACCACTATTAAGCTCTATTGACTCATCGATAAGAAAGTATTCTCCTGGTTTCATCAATCTGCCCCTAAATAATCGGTTCGTGCACGGTTACCAACTTGGTTCCATCCGGGAAAGTGGCCTCGACTTGCACTTCATGGATCATATCTGCGACTCCCTCCATTACATCTTCATTCTTTAGTATCGTTTTTCCGAAAGACATCAACTCGGCTACGGTTTTGCCATCTCTTGCTCCTTCCATAATTTCGGCAGAGATAAGTGCGATGCACTCTGGGTAATTTAGCTTCACACCTCGCGCTCGACGTCGCTCGGCCAAAAGCGCAGCGGTAAAAATAAGCAATTTATCTTTTTCCCTTGGGCTTAGCTCCATTATTTTCCCCCTCCCAAATTCGCACTACCAAAGATTACTACCTACCCACATGCATGAAACGTTCCATAGGT
>CACFLG010000071.1 GCA_902567095.1 uncultured OM182 clade bacterium | reverse complement strand
CTCATTTTCTTGTGATAGCTTTACTTCCGAAAAGGGAACTGTTCGGCCAACACTTCCATCTTTCGTATTATTTTCAGTATTAGCTGTTATCAATCCACTACACTCAGTTTGTCCATAAACTTCTAACATCGGTTTTCCTAGTGCCCAGTACCAATCAATTAATTCTGGAGCGATAGGAGCAGCAGCGGTCGAAAGCCATCGACAGTTGTCGATACCTAGAAATCTTTTGATATTTTTTAAAACGAGAAGATTGGCGAAAAAAAAAGAAACTCGTAACAAGAACGGGGGCTGCTTACTAGATTTTTTGAAGCGTGCTGCTTTATGCCCGATTTGCATAGCTTTTTGATAGGCCCATTTCCCCAGAGCTGTGCCCTCGTTTATCTTTATTTCAATGCTACTGTGTTTTTTTTCCCAAACTCTTGGGACGGCAAAATGAATAGAAGGCGATATTTCTTGAGTGTCTTGGAATATAGTCTCTGGTTCTTCCGCCAGATTAGTGGTGCAACCCGATTCAATGCAAGAGAAAGTGTAGAACATACGCCCCGCAATATGAGCGAGCGGCAGAAATCCTAATTGCTCATCCGAATTATCAATATCATAGATGTTTTGGATCGTGATCATCATGTAGAGCATATTTCGATGACTTATCATCGCTCCTTTTGGAGGGCCGGTTGTTCCTGATGTATAGGTCAGAGTCAAAACGTCTTCAGGGTCTGCTTTTGTTATCTCTTCTGACCAGAGTTCGGGATAAATGCGATGGAACTCCTTCCCTAATTCAATTAGATGATCAAAGCTAATGCACATCGGATCTTCGAAATTTCTTAATCCCTCCATGTCAAAGATTATGATCTTCTTCAAAGAGGGCGTTTCCTTTCTTACTTGAAGAATCTTGTCTAATTGTTCCTCATCTTCTGCAAAATAGAAACGCGTCGAGCTGTCATTTATCAAGTATTTTACCTGCGTAGCTGAGTCAGTTGGGTAGACCCCGTTTGTAACTCCACCGCAACAAATCACACCTAGATCAGCAAATAACCACTCCTTGCAAACTTCGCCTGCTATTGAGCAAACATCTCCTCGGTTTAATCCTAAAGAACAAAGTCCAAGTCCAGCATACATCGCCTTCTGTCCGTATTCCCACCAAGATATTTCGTTCCAAACACCAAAATCTTTTTCTCGGATAGCTATCTGTGCAGATCTGTTAACCACTTTCTCCCAAAATAACGTGGCCACAGTTCGATGGTTATCAATGGACACTTCAGGAGGGAAAGTTTTAGCATTGACGAGATGACCTGCCTTCATCGCCACGTCTTCCTTTGCTTCCAACGTCTCGTTCCTCGTTGGCCACCATCTTTAAATCCTAAGTAAAACTCCTTGATGTCCGGCGATTGCTTAAGTTTTTCGCAAGTATCTTCCATCACTATTCGCCCTGCCTCCATAATATAGCCATAATCACCAAGCGACAGAGCTAACTTCGCATTTTGTTCAACAAGTAAGATTGTTATCTTTCTCTCGAGGTTCAACCTCTGAATTATTGAACCAATTTCCGATACCAGTTTGGGAGATAACCCCAAGGAAGGTTCATCTAACAGTATGATCTTCGGTCTAAGCATTAATCCTCTTCCAATCGCGAGCATTTGCTGCTGGCCGCCAGACAGAAGCATAGCTCGTTGTCGAAATTTCTCTTTAAGTATAGGGAAATAGTCGTATACCATTTCTAGATCTTCTTTGATTAATCGATCTTTTCTTGAGTAAGCTCCCAGTAGAAGATTTTCTTGGACATTGAGAAACGGAAAGACCTCTCTTCCTTCGGGCACGTGAGCAATGCCAAGCTTAGCGGTTTCGTCTGGATCTTTATTCGTAATATCGACTCTGTTAAAAGTTATTTTTCCTTTTTGAGGCTCTATCGCCCCACTGATGGTTTTAAGTACCGTTGTCTTTCCTGCGCCATTTGCTCCCAGGACCACAGTAATCTTGCCGCTTTGGATTTCCATCGTAAGCCCCTTTATCGCGGCTATCGGACCGTAGTAACTTTCTAAATTTTTTGCACTAAGCATCGTCTATCTGTTCATCCTAGGTAGGCCTTAATTACTTGGGGATGTTCCTGAACTTCCTGAGATTTTCCAATTGTGAGCACTTTGCCGTCTGCGAGTGCGAGAACTCTGTCCGATGTCTTTGATACAAGATTCATGTCATGTTCTATCATCAAAATTGAAATTCCTAATTCTTCTTTTATGTCCTCAATTTGAAAAACAAGGTCTTCTGTTTCTTCAGGATTAAGTCCGGACGAAGGTTCGTCTAATAATACTAGCTTTGGCTTAAGACAAAGAGCTCTTCCGATCTCGACGAGTTTTCTAATACCGAAGGGCAAGCTAACTATTTTCGTGTTTCGATACGACTGAAGATCCAAGAGATCAATGATATTCTCGGCATTTTTTCGAAAAACTAGCTCTTGATCTTGGGCTTTTCTTAGAAAAAAAAGTTCATCGACCAGGTTTGTGCCGGTATGAACATGGCAGCCAATCAAAAGATTGTTCAGAACTGATTCGTGTTCAAAGAGCTCTGTGTTTTGAAATGTTCGGGCTATTCCTAGTTTTGCGATCTCATGGGGACGAGTTTCCTTTAGCTCGATGTCGTTGAAGATAATTGAACCACTATCAAGGTCGTATATCTTGCTAATCAGATTAAAAAGGGTTGTTTTCCCTGCGCCGTTTGGTCCAACAATACTTAGAACCTCGCCATGTTCCATTGAAAATGAAACACTCTCGATGGCTTTTACCCCGCCAAAAGCGACTGACACGTTTTTTAATTCCAAGATTGTCATCGCAATCTCTCGGTTTTTAAGAAGGTTCGCTGTCTCTTGTGAGTTGATCTCCGATACAAAGGGAACTCTGAAAAAAAGCTTCTGACTTTAACCCATCGCCCATATATCCCTAGTGGTTCATAAATCAGGACTACTACCAGGATTAATCCAAATATACCTGGTTCTAATCCGGGGATTTGGGCAAATTTTTCTGGAAGGTTGTCTCTTAACAAAGCCAAGGCTTGGGGCAAAAAACCAATGAATATTGCTCCGTAGATAGCTCCATGTAAAGACCCTAGTCCCCCCCACAACAACCATAAGCAAGAGTTGGATAGAAATAAGAAGGTTAAAACTATCTGGCGCTAAATATCCTATTTTATGGGCTAATAATCCGCCAGCCAGCCCAGTAAAACCTGCAGATATCGCGAAAGCGATTGTTTTGGTTCGAGCTAAGTTTATTCCCATGCTCTGCGCTGAGATTTCTGAGTCTCGAACAGCCGTCATAGCTCTACCTACCGGCGATCTAAGTATATTCAGGCCGATCAAGAGGCTAGAGGAAAGAAATGCAAGGCAGATAAAATAAAAAGCGGTGTGAGACTTCAGTGATACGTTGCCTATACTTGGATCGGGCACCAACATTCCTCTGTAACCGCCGGTGACAGAAACCCAGTGGGAAAGGATTTGTTCTACGATAATTGAGAAAGCCAATGTTGCAACAGCTAAATAGATCCCAGTTACTCTTAAGGCGGGGATGGCCAAGAGTGTTCCTATTAGGCTAGAAAAAAGTACTGAAATAGACAGTGAAAATACGAAAGGAATGCCTAAGCTTAGGAAATAAGCATGAGCGTACGCCCCTATACCCAGAAACGCTGCATGCCCAAGACTAACGAGACCGGTGTACCCTGTTAGTAGCATCAATCCAATACCAGCAATGGCATAGATAAAAATAAGCGCCAGTTCGCCTAGATAAAAATCTGATAAGAGAAAAGGGAAAGAGAATAAAATTAACAAAAGGCAGGTGTACCAAAAAGTTTGTCCTTCATGCTTAAAAATTTGTATGTCTTGGTAGTAATTTGTTTTTCTTATAAAGCGCATTTCGAATTTACATTTTTTTAATTTGCACGCTGGTGAGAATCCCGTGCGGTCTGATTAAGAGCATAGTTAAAAGTATTGCATAAGCAGTAACCTCAGAAAACCCGGGTGGCAAGTAAAGTCCTGCGAATTGCTCTCCAATTCCTATAATCAGGCCACCAATTATCGCGCCAGGGAGGCTTCCAAATCCGCCGACGATTGCGGCTGCGAAAGCTTTTACTCCTATGAAACCAATTTGGGGATCTATGAGCGAAACGGGTGCAATAAGAATTCCGGCTGTGGCCGATATTGCAGCGGAAATTGCCCATGTGATTGAGTTTATTTTCTTTACCGAAATTCCAACATACATTGCAGCCAACTGGTTTTGGGATGCTGCCTGCATAGCTTTGCCAAGATTCGTGGTTTTGAAAAAAAACGCTAGTGCGGAACAAAGCGCTAGGGTTCCTAGAACAATAATAATGTTTTCGTGCCCGATAATGATCCCATCAAACTCGAAAACTTTTCCTGCGTAGGGGGTTTTTAAAGACCTGGGCTCGCTTCCCCAAATAAACCCTGCTAGCGCTCTAAAGATAAAACCCAATCCAATTGTAATCATTAATACTGAAAAATGTGGTTCGCCGATCATCGGTCGTATAGCAAAGCGCTCTATCAAAGCTCCGATTCCAGCCATTGCTAAAATTGCTGCGACTAAGCCTAGAGCGAACGGGAAATTAAATATGGAGATAAAGGTATAAGCTAGAAACGCTCCGAACATCATGAGGTCTCCCTGGGCAAAGTTGACCATCTCAGTCGCTTTATATATTAGGACGAAGCCAGAGGCTATAAGCCCATAAACGCAACCTTGCGATAAGCCGCTTATGAGTAATTGAGTATGTTCCAGCTTTTCCTCCAGAGCCAAGAATGACAAGCAGAAATGTATAGCTTTATTTCCTAGCCGTTTGTCACGAGATTTTCATTGATTTGGTTTATTTTTCCTATGCAGACTAATCGCAGCAATGATTATTGCTTTGGTCTTATTGGACAAAACCCTTGGTTTCCTTTCTTCACTTAAATAGTCTTGTTTTCGGAGAGCCGACGCCATGAAATTTATAGCTATCACTAAAAGGGTAAGGAAAAGAAACACTGTCCCCATTCCATAGAGCGCTAGCTTAAAACCTTCCTCAA
>CACFLG010000070.1 GCA_902567095.1 uncultured OM182 clade bacterium | reverse complement strand
CGGCATTGGTGGGCTTGTCGCTGGACTCTGTCTCGCAAAAAAAGGTTTCGAAATCACAATATTTGAAAAATCAAATTTAAAAGGAGAGCTCGGGGCAGGGATTCAGTTAAGCCCCAACTCTCTTAGAGTTCTATTTAGCTTAGGTATGGAGCGTTCGCTTCGGTCTAACTCCTCTTATTCTGAGTTTATCGCAATTCGAGATTGGAAAGATGGAGCGCTAATTAAGAAAAACCCTTTAAACCCAGACTCTGAGCGGACCTATGGCTATCCTTATCTGCACATTCATCGAGGAGATTTAATGAAGGTTATGCTTGACACCATAAAAGCGGAAAAGCTGATCTCCTTGAGAACAATGAGTGGTGTAGCAGTAGTAAATGAAATGGTCTCGAAATGTGCAGTTAAATTAGACAGCGGTTCCGAGGAGTCCTTCGACTTGGTGATTGGTGCTGACGGAATTAATTCTTTAGTAGCGTCTTGTTTAGACAGTAAGGTTAAACCAATATTTACGGGTAACGTTGCTTGGCGAGCACTAGTGCCAAGTAGCAACTTATCCGATGAGCTGATTTACAAAAATGCAGCTCTTTGGTTGGGACCTAGGAGACATTTCGTTCACTACAAAGTCAGAAAAGGAGATTTAATAAATTGCATTGGTATTTCTGAGTCAGATGCGTGGAAAAAAGAATCGTGGATTGAAAAAGCAGACATTAAAGAATTTGAGGTTGAATTTGAAGGTTGGGATAAAAGACTTAGGAAGCTCGTTGAGAGTGTTGACGAGGCTACGTTACATAAATGGGCTCTTTATCGGAGGCCGACAATAAAAAAATGGCACTCAGATCGTCTAGTTTTATTAGGCGATTCATGCCATGCAACATTGCCATTCCTAGCTCAGGGAGCGGCCTTGGCAATTGAAGACGCAGCAGTTTTGGCTAATTGTTTGTCAGAAGGTGAAAACAGTAAGGAGGCTTTTTCGTTTTATCAAAGGCTGAGAGAGAGAAGAGTGAGATGGGTGCAGTTTATGTCTAACGCTAACGCCAGAAGTTTCCATTGCAGGGAGCAGTTTGCCCCGATTAGGAATTTTTTGCTGAAGAGTTTCTCAGGGCGGGCGCTCGATAAGTTATACAAGTACGACGCGATATCTTAAAAAAACCTAGTGATAGTTCAGCTATTTGTTTTTTGTATAGATTCCTGACCTTTTAATCCTTATCAAAAACAAGGAAAGAGAAAGATAGATTGAAGCTGCAAACAAATAAGTAGCCATGGGACTGATTTGATAGATGGCGCCTCCTATCACAGGTCCTATAGTGAAACCCAGTGGACCGCAGGACGCAGCTAAGCCGGCTACTGCCCCTTGGTTTTCCGCTGGCACAGCCAAAGACGCGCCGGCCATTAATCCGGGAGCAGCCAGCCCCATCCCAAATCCCATAATCCCAAAAGCCATGGTAAGCGGGACCCTTGTTTCAGAAAATGCCATTAGTAGAAAAGCTATGATGAGTATCGGCATAGCAATTTGAAGCAGTGAAATTGGTTCGATTTTTATCCGTTGAACAACAAATACTTGGGAGATAAGAGCGGTTATTGCTGACAGAACGAGAGCAGATCCAAAAACAGCGCTAGTTTCCGCAGTCGTCAACTCTAGTGAATCTTGAAATCTAAACCCCATCGTCTGTTGGACGATGGCAAAGCCGGTAAATAGTGCGACGCCCGCGATCATGAAGGGCAAAATTCGGCTATCCGAGTATCGCAGTCTAAAGCTTTTCTTGTATTTTTCTTTTCTCTTAGGTGACGGTGGTAAAAACCTCAGTGCGAAGAGTCCATTAAGGAATGCTAAAAGCCCTATTAACCAAAGAGGAAGCAGTAACGATATTGTGGCTAGCCCGCTTAATGCTGGACCGACGATAGAACCCAAATTATTCGCTGCACCGGCTGCGCCCATCCCTTTGGTTCGTGATCCAACGTCCGTGATATCTGCCATGTAAGCAGTTGCTGCTGGCATTGCAGCCGACATGATCGATGCATGGAAAATCCGAGCTAAGAGCAGGGCTAGAAACAAATTTACTCCCGATAATTTCTCAGAAAGGCCAAGCTCTAATATGATGTTGAAAAGGAAAGTGCCAAGCGAAAAGCCAAAGAGCCCGATCAATATAATTAGTTTTCGACCGAGCCGGTCGCTCAAACGCCCCCACCTAGGTGTTGCTAAAAAAACGGTGAGAGAAGAGACTGCTATAATGCTAGTGATTTGCAGTTCATTCAGCCCAAGCTGTCTGCCCACTGGTGTGAGAATTGGGAATAGTACAGAAAAACCCACCCCCATAATCGCTAAACATGCGAGAAGAGTTCTCCGTGATCTAATATGCTCCAACTTAGGACTCTCTCGCCCTGCATCTTTGGTAACCGGGCGAAATACGTTTTATCTTATCGATTCAGACTCGTTCGATTATGATCGCTGGCGCCATGCCTCCTCCCGTGCACATTGTAATCAGACCGGTATTAAGGTCTCTTCGCTCGAGCTCATCTAAAACTGTCCCAATCAATATCGAGCCCGTTGCCCCGATTGGGTGTCCTAATGCCATCGCACCGCCGTTGACATTGACCTTGTCTATATCGAGATCTAGGTCGCGAATGAATTTAGCTGCAACAACACTGAAGGCCTCGTTCACTTCGAACAAGTCAATGTCTTTTATTGTCATGCCGGCTCTCGCTAAAACTTTCTTCGCTGCGGGTACTGGTTCATTAAGCATCAAAGTGGGATTTCCTCCAACCGTTGCGATGGCTTTGACTTTTGCACGGGGTTTCCAACCGACTTGGTCTGCATATTTCTTACTGGACATTATTAGAGCCGCAGCGCCGTCAACTACTCCGGAGGAATTACCAGCATGATGGACATGGTTGATTTTCATATCCGGATATACCCTTTTTACTAATTGATCAAATGTTTCACCGGTATCGTCAACAGGGATTCCCATGAATTTATCGAAGACAGTGTCGAGATTACTTAGTGATTCCAAAGTTGTGCCGGGTCTCGGGAACTCCTCTTTGTCGAGAGCGATCGAACCATCATCATTGGTTACCGTAATTAGACTTTTGTCAAAATGACCATTTTCAATCGCTATTTTGGCTCTTCTTTGGCTTTCAACTGCAAGGGCGTCTACTTCCTCCCTAGAAAACCCGTCAATGGTCGCAATCATGTCAGCACAAATGCCCTGGTGCGGTTGAGGATGGAGGTCGCGCAAGTGGAGATTACTGCCATCAACGGTCCTGTTGTTGTCTGCTCGAGGAACAGTGGGAGTGTATGACATCATTTCGACGCCACCGGCAACGCAAAGATCGTCCATGCCGCTCATAAGGTTTGCAGCCGCAATGTTGACAGATGTGATTCCGGACCCACAAAATCGGTCGAGGGTCATGCCACATGCTTTATCACTCCAACCAGCATCGAGCGCGGCCATTCGACCGACGCAGAATCCTTGCTTGCCTACCTGAGAGGAGCAGGCTACGACAACATCATC
This sequence comes from uncultured OM182 clade bacterium, assembly GCA_902567095.1. Classification (GTDB taxonomy): domain Bacteria; phylum Pseudomonadota; class Gammaproteobacteria; order Pseudomonadales; family Azotimanducaceae; genus UBA9659. Next base: position 1,984 of record CACFLG010000070.1, on the reverse strand, counting down.
TATATCGTCCGTTGTTAAGCTGTTACGTTTCTGTATCTCCTCAAAAACTTTAGCTAAAAGCCGTCCTGGATGAAATTCAGTCAGTGCGCCTTTTCCTTGCTTCCCAATTCCCCTTGGTGTTCTCGCCGCATCTATTATGTAAGCGTCTGCCATATCGGTCTCCTCATAAAAATCGTTTTTGTTTAATTCTGTTTTATGGTTTTTAGAAATGTATAAGCCGCGAATGCCTCTTAATTTGACCAGGCAAGCCCTAATCAAAAATCAAATTCCCAGACGTTGTTTCGTTTCAAAAATTTAAGCTACTCGTTTCCCTAACGCAATTCTATAGAAAACAGGGACAGCGAACAAAGTTAGTATAGTGGCAAATGCGAGGCCGCTCATAATAGAAACCGCCATCTCTCGAAAAAAAGCATCGGTCAAAAGCGGTGACATCCCAAAAATGGTAGTTAGAGCCGCCAGCATAACCGGTCTCAATCTGCTCAAGCTCGCGATCTCCAAAGTAGCAAGATTCGCCTCGCCTTCAGATAATCTTTTGTCTATTTCGTCTACGAGAATAATACAGTTTTTTATCAGCATTCCGGCAAGGCTCAAGATTCCAAGGAAAGATGGAAAAGTTAATGGAAGATTCGTAATTAACAAGCCGATTGCTACTCCGCACAAAACCATAGGAACGGTCAGCCAAATAACAATGGGCTGTTTAAGTGATCCAAACATTAAAATAGTTACGAAGAACATGAGGCAAAATGCTAAGGGGATGCGTTCGCCCAAGGACTCATATGCCATTTTATTGCTTTCGAATTCTCCACCCCACTCCCGAGTATACCCTAAGGGCAGCTCGATGCTCTCGACCTCATCTCTTATGTTTTTGAAGTATTCGTTAACGTTGTGTCCTTTGGGCTGATTCGCTTGGACGGTAAGTGTGCGAAGGCCATCTCTTCTAAAAATCGTGGTATTTTCAGGCTCCAGTTTAAATTCATCTACGAGTTGATTTATTGGAACGTACTTTCTTTCGATTTCGCTCCAAGCTGTCTTGTTCTCTAAATCAGAAAGACTGGTCCTTTCTTCAGGTGGAGCTCTCGCGATTATCCGTAGTAATTTATCACCGTCTCTTATCATTCCAACGTTGAGTCCCAACGTGTTATAGGAGAGCGACTTGGCGAGGTCTTGTTTCGTAATCCCAGACATCCTAGCTTTCTCCTCATTGAACACTGGGACGAGTTGTAAAGATTGGGGTCTCCAGTCTGTTTTCCTGTCAATTAATTCATGTTTTAAAAAGATAGCTGAGGTCTCCTCGGATAATCTTCGCAATGTTTTGATATCTGGGCCTGAGTACCGCATTTCTATTTTGCTGCCACCTCCGGGCGAAAATTCTGCTCTTCTGACTTGTATTTCGGAATCAGGTCTCGCGCGCACCAATTTTTTTTGCGCTTCGGTCATTTGGTTGTTCATTTCCTTAACCTCGGCAACCTCTACAATCATATGAGCATAAGCGGGATTTGGTTGCTCTGGTTGCGTAATCGCAGTAAATCTAGGAGGACCAATTCCGACAAAAGTCGTCACCGATTTAATGCCTTGAATATTTCTGAGCATTTCTTCAAGCGGCACTACATCTGCTGATGTGGCGCTTATGTCTGTACCCTCTTGAAGTCGATAATCTACGTAAAAAAGTGGATTGTTGTTTGATGGGAAGAATCCTTGTTGTACATACTGCATCGAATAAAGGCACCCTGAGGTGATCAAGACAATTGCTAACGCGCCTCTCCAGGCCCTTTGCAAACCAATTTGTAGTAGTTTTCGATAGGGTCGAAAATACCAAGCGCTATAAAGCTCTTTCTCTGTGACTTTTTTCTCGTTTTTCAGTAAGAGACCACCCAGCAAAGGTATTATCGTTATTGCGAGGAACCAAGAGAGCAAAAGAGAAATAGCGACAACTTGGAAAAGGGAAATCAGAAAATGCCCCGAATTATCATCGGACAAACTAATT
>CACFLG010000069.1 GCA_902567095.1 uncultured OM182 clade bacterium | reverse complement strand
GGTAGGTAAAGCAAGTCCGAGAGCAAGCGCAGCTACTAGTTTCTGCCCCAATGACCAAACTGCGATATAAGCGCCGGAGATATTTTCACTTGATCGTCTCGCAGCTATCTCAATCACGTCCGCTTTCATAGACATTGATAATGCACCAAAACTACCTCCCGCTATGCCATAGAGCCCAAGGCAAACGAAGAAAGCACCAAGATCTCCAGGACCGACCAGCAAAAAGCTAGGCGTCACAAAAACGAAAAGAACTCCGCCAATTACCCACGTATTTTTTTTCCCTAGCTTGGTGGCTAGTTTTATCCATAGTGGGAGAGCAACGACATTCGCTCCAAAGTAACCGAGCAATATCATTTGCGTCCAAGCTTCGGCCTCTACTACGTATGTTGCAAACAGCATAAAGGTAGCAGAGCCCCAGCCAGTTCCCAGAGACATGAGCATGAACGCGAAAAAGAGCAGACGAAAGGAACCATTTTTGAACATGGCTTTTAAGTGGACCAACGGATTAGTTCTCGGACTTGGATAGGTCTCTCTTTCCTTTACTTTTATCAGAGTTATGGTTACTAAGGTGGGAAGCGCGACAAGAGCAAATGACCCTATGATTGTAAGCCCCTCTCTAGGAAGAGAGCCATAACCAGTGAGTGCTCCCGCTGCGACAGGAATTAGCAAAACGCTTACATTGCCCAGAAATCCGAAGGCTTGACGCCAACCTGTGATGTTAGTGCGCTCATAATAGTCGTCGGATAGTTCAGCACCCCATGCATAATACGGAATATTTACCATTGTCCATCCGAGCCATAGAAGAATAGACCAGCCAAGTAGATACCACTTTGTGATCGGCATTTGATTTAAAGCTTCTGGATTGAACAACTGAAACGCAGATAACATCATCAAGACTGTTCCTGCGGCAATCCAGGGCTTTCTTTTCCCGAATCGACTCTTTGTTCTATCGCTAAGAGCTCCGATAAGAGGGTCAGTTATTACGTCAGAGATTCGAGCTAACATCAGGACTAAGCCAATCTCTGTTAGGGAAAGGCCTAGGTCCTTAGAGTATACTAAAGGAAGGTAGAGTCCGACTGGTATCGAAGCAAGATAAACCGCGTACTCTGGCAATGCGAAATAGACAAGTGTTGATTTTTTTATTTTTCTTCCCTGTTCTTTATTTCTAACCCTGAGGCTACCTCCAAAGCAAAATCAAATCCAGTTGCTTACCTCCTTTGATTTTTTTTTTCTAAATTGCTCAAATTGGGTTTTCTATGGCGCGGTGTAATATCTTGATTGAAGCAAATATAAAAAATTTAAGAAGGTTAACTGAACGAGAAAAACTGAACATGAATTGGATGTCAGTCGATAAGTCGTTGCCACCATTCCTTAGAGCCGTATTGTTAGCAGATGGGACGGTTACTTCCTTGATCAGCGCGTTTATGGGAGAAGAAATTGAAGTCATTACAAATCAGCAGGGTTACTTACCAATGTCCGATAATTTGAGTTATCTCAAACTTTCAAAGGGTGACAAAGCCTTCGTAAGAGAAGTAGATCTAATTGGGAAGACCAGTAATAAATGTTACGCTTCAGCGGAAAGTCTGCTTAACCCGATCTTGATTAGAGACGATTTATTTCGTGCTCTCACGGATGATTGTGTTGGAATGGGAGCAGTGCTGCGGAATGAGGCCCGAGGAAGTTACCGAGAGATCATTAATATAGACGATTCTCTAACTGACACCGCGAGGAGGACTTACGCTGTTTATCTCGATAGTCTCCCGAGCATTTTGATTACCGAGGCTTTCAACATAGACAGTTTTTAAACTAAAAGCTTATCCCTTAGCTTCGCCATTTTTCTTTCACCAAAGTCTAGTTCGGCCATATAGTTGTCGAGATTGCTGTAGTTCTTCTCGATTTCCTGGAGCGCATTAATAAGGTAAATTGGCTCTACTCCGGAGAAGATTCTAACAATATTTTCCTGCGCTTCCGCGGGGAGGCCTTTCTCGATCCGATTTTCCTGCATTCGTGCTCTGGTCCTCTCCACCAATTCGCTCGATTCATTGCTTAGTAGGTAGTCAGCGAGTATCACATTCCTGTCAACTTTTAGTGCATGCAGTATGAGCGCGCCTCCAATTCCTGTTCGATCCTTGCCAGCTGAGCAATGGAACAAGAATCCTCCGGAAGTGTTAAGCAAAAGATCTAGGAATTTTGAATATACATCCATATGATCGAGTGCAATTTCTCTCGTGACGTTAATCATGAACTGTCGAAAGTCCTCTTCCTTGGGCTCTTCTCCGCTCTCCATAAATTTTGCTTGAAATTGAACTGAACTACCTGGCCAGATCGGCAGGTGCACTCTTGATTCGAAGGGGTAGCCCGAAGGAGTGGGATATGTCTCTGCCTCTTCATGACTTCTTAGGTCGCAGATTGATCCGATCTTTAAATTGGCAAACTCATCATATGCATCTGGAGAAATATCTGCCATATTTCCGCATCGAAATAGTTTCCCTTTAACGACATTCTTCCCCTCTAGATTGATGTATCCGCCAAAGTCTCTGAAATTAATGGAGCCCGCTATATTCAAAAATCTGTCGGTCGGGTTTTTGAAAGTTTTATTCATCCTCTTATTGTAACATTTTCTTGACCCCGGTGGATCAACATCATGATAATTGTCAATGTGAAGGTTCCTGAGCAAACGAATTGAATTGTTTCTTGTTTCGTAGAAATATTGGAATCGAAAAAGGAGAGTTCTGTGCCAAGAAAGAAGAAGGTAAACACGGAAATAAATACTGAATTTGTGCAAGCAAATGGCTTGAATTTCGAAGTCCAAAAATGCGGAGACCAATCTAACCGAAAGCTTGCGATTTGCTTGCACGGGTTTCCTGAGCATGCAATATCCTGGCGGTATCAACTGCCCATTCTTGCGGAGCTTGGTTACAAGGCGTGGGCACCGAACATGAGGGGGTATGGGAATTCCTCATCGCCATCAAAACGCGAGGATTACGCGATAGAGAAGTTGCTCGAGGACGTCGCACACTTAATAGACGCCGCTGACGTCGATGAAACAGTCCTTCTAGCTCATGACTGGGGCGCTGTGGTTGGTTGGTTATTTGCGATTCGTAAGATTAGACCCTTAGAAAAACTCATAATTTGCAATGTTCCGCATCCAGCAGCTGCCTCGAGGAATATTGGATGGCGACAATATTTAAAGTCATGGTATATATTCTTTTTTCAAATCCCGAGACTTCCAGAGTGGATGTTTGAGAGAGAAAGGAGTCATGGGATGATAAAAAGAACCAGTACTTTCCCCGAGAATTATTCGGACGAGGTGATGGAGATCTATTCCAAAAATATGATTCGACCCGGCGGAATGAAGGCTATGATAGATTATTATCGAGACTACTTCAGGGGTGGACTCAAAAGGCAACGAGACATAGGGTTTCCTATAATTGAAGTTCCCACTTTAATGTGTTGGGGAGAAAACGATATGGCTTTGACTAAGGAGACAACTTATGGCACCGAGCGGTGGGTCCGCAATTTAACAATTAGATACTTGCCTAGAATATCCCACTGGGTCCAGCAAGACGCACCCAGAGAAGTGAACGCGATGATTTCCGCGTTTTTGTTAGACGAAGATGTTCCAAAAATGATTTGGGAATCAAAACTTGTTCTTGAGAAAGAGATATAAAACTTTAAGGGGTTTAAAATGCGTGCAGTAAGACTAAGTAAACCTGGTGGTCTGGAAAATTTAAAAATACACGATGTCGAGCCGGAAGAACTCGAAGCAGACCAGATTATGGTCCGAGTAAAGGCGAGCTCACTAAATTATCATGACTACTTAGTTGCGATGGGAATGATTCCCACAGACGATGGACGAATTCCGATGTCAGACGGGGCGGGCGAGGTTCTCGAGGTTGGTTCAAAAGTGGGAGACTTTCAACCAGGAGATCATGTGGTCTCTCTGTTTTGTCCAAACTGGCACAAGGGCGAACCCGAGCCTTTTAATTTATCTGGAATTCCGGGCGATAACAAAGACGGTTTTGCGGCGGAGGTGGTCTTAGAGCCAGCTTCCGCGTTTACAAAAATTCCGCAGGGGTTCTCTTTGTCGGAAGCGGCAACGCTGCCCTGTGCAGCTTTGACTGCTTGGCGTGCGCTGATGTCCAAGGCCAGAATAAAGCCTGGTGATTGGGTCTTGACGCAGGGTACGGGCGGCGTTTCTATCTTTGCGTTGCAGTTTGCCAAGGCAGCAGGAGCAAGAGTAATTGCTACAAGTTCTTCAGCTGAAAAGTTATCTAAGTTAACCGAGCTTGGCGCTGACTATGTTATCAACTACAAAGATGAACCAAAGTGGTCGAAAAAAGCAAAAGAAATTACCGGTGGCCGCGGCGTTGACGAGGTTGTAGAGATCGGTGGGGCAGGGACGTTCGAGCAATCCCTTCGGGCTTGTCGGCTAGGTGGACATATCTCTTTAATCGGAGTTTTGGCTGGGTTTTCGGGGGAAGTGTCTATCGCGCAAATGTTTTCTCAGAATATATCTATCGATGGCATTACTGTTGGATCTAAACAAGAACAAGAGGACATGATTCGCTCTATCGAGGCAAATCAGATCAGACCCGTGATCAGCGATAGTTTCGCGCTAGAAGGGATTGGAGATGCGTTTTCTCATCAAGCTGCACAAAAGCATTTCGGTAAAATCGTGCTCGAGTTTTAAATCTCTGAGCGACAATTAATCTCTGCCAAGATGAGCGTTAAATTTTTCTCGCAGTTCTCTTGATACGACGAGCTCCTTTAACCAGTCATTTAAAACAGTTTGAAAGGCATCGTCCTTGCTGATCATGAAGCCTTTCTCTTGGTAGTTTAAAGGTTCTTCTAGTGTGCCACAGAGTTTTGGATTCTTTTTAGTTTGCAAGGATACTTCAATTTTATCTGTAATCATCAGATCTGCTTTCCCATCTATGATTTGAGAAAAAATCGTTTTGTTGTCATCGTGTAGCATTTTGGTTGCATACTTAATGTTCTCGTCCAGATATTTCTCGTTAGTTCCGCCTGGATTGACAATCAGAGTGATACCTTCTCGATCAATTTGCTCTAGGCTGGAGAAGAGGTCAGCTTTCGAGCAAAGTGAAATGGGCACTTTACCCCCAACATGATAGGGGTTAGAAAAGTATGCTTTTTTTGATCTGGCCTTGGTTATCGACACGCCACTCATGGCAATGTCGTACTTCAGTCTAGCCAAATCATCTATCAGATCAGGCCAGGATGTCTTAACAAACACAATATTAACCTTAAGCTTTTTGGCAAGCGACTTAGCTAAATCAATGTCAATTCCCTCTAATTCTCCGCTAGACAAGCTTTCAAACGAGAAAGGCGCATAATCCCCTGTGGTGCCAACTCTGAGGATTCCACTTTCGCTGATTTGTTCCAGGGAATTATTATAAAATTTTACTTCCTGGAGCGCTGCCAAAATCCTGTATTTTGATTTATCGGAAAGACACTCGATGTCTAGATGGTCAAAAAAAGACTCATCATTCGTGACGTGGTGCGGTATCTGTTTCACAATATTTTTGCCTAGGGCTTCGAGTTTTGGTCTGATAACTTGCGTTAGGTCCGGCGATTGCGGGGGGCTTGTCATTTTCTCGAACTTTTCAATCCA
>CACFLG010000068.1 GCA_902567095.1 uncultured OM182 clade bacterium | reverse complement strand
CCATTAAATAATTCTGAACTGTGTAAGAAGTCCCTGGTGTTTCGCCAGGAAAAAGTTGGGATATCATTACAGCCCTGCCACCTCCATCAAACCCAGCAATAGAAACGTGAGGAAAAATCGTCCAAACGCCTGCAACCAATAGCTCTGTGGGCCATTGGGATTCGTCAGGCCCTAGCATTTTTGCCATGCCCTTCATCGGACCCGAAACTCGTTGATGTGGTCCCCAGCTATAATAGATAGCCTGATTTGGAAAGTCGGGGCCAAAGGTGTTCTTGTGAAGAATGGGGAGGTGGTAAAGATCCATGTAGCCATCGTAGGCAATTTTCCAGTTGGGCCCATCAACCCTTTGGGTTCCAAATAGGTACCAATCTTCGAATCCAAAATTTTCTAGAAGCTGATCATAACCTGATAAGAAAAGGTTTATGTCCAAAGTCGAATGAGGGTTTGGTGTAACCCAAACTAGCCCCGCTTTTTCAAGGCAAGGCAGCTCTTCTAAACCGTTTTCTGTTTTATCGAACTCTCCAAAGTCTTTCGGAGCCAAGACGCCTATTAGGTCTCCTTCAGTGTTGTAGGACCAAGCGTGATAGGGGCAGGTAAACCGATGAGTGTTGCCGCTGCCTTCCTCCATTAGTTGTGCGCCTCGATGACTACACATGTTTACAAAAGCCCTAACCTGTCCGTTTTTGTCTCTTACAATAATTATCGGAATGCCGCTGGCTTCCATCGCTTTGTAGTCGCCTGGTTTTCTGATCTCAGCAGACATCGCGAGCATTAATGGCATTCGGTTAAAAATATTTTTCATCTCTAGCTTCCATCTGCCCTCGTCATAGTAGTTGCAGGCTGGCACTTTGAGTATTTCTTTCGCTTGCGGGATCGTTCCAGCGTCTCCATGCGCAATGTTGTTGCGCGCCATTTGAAGAAGTTGCTCTCGAGACATTTGTCTGACCTCCTTTGAATTCTGTCCGCGTGTAGATTCTTAAATTTTATCTAACTATGTTTTATCGAGATAAATCTATTATCACCTTACACTGATCACTTGGCGTGTGGAGCGCATCGAAAATTGCTGGGAGTTCTGCTAGTGAAACGACATTGGTGATCATTGCAGATGCATCTATTCTCTGCGCTACCATCATGTCCATGGTAAATTCCCAGTCCTCTTTGTCGTAGGCGACCGCCCAACGAATCGTTAGTTCTTTTCCAAATGCGATCAAGGGAACGATTGTGTCGGGGTGATCGCACAAACCAACTCCCAGTATAAAGCCTCTTTTGGGCGCTCGTTCAATGCATTGTTGCATGATTCCGGGAGCTCCAACACATTCAACTTGGATGTCCGGTGGCCCGCCTGCAATCTGTTCAAATTGATTGTCTACGTCTTTGGGATCTACTATTTGATCGAATCCCAACTTTTTCGCCATGTCGATCCTAGCCGGAGACATCTCGCTGATGACTATGTTTCGCGCACCAAAGAATTTACTCCAAGTCGCGCAGGCCAATCCGATTGGCCCAGCGCCAATAATCAGGATATTCTGCTGTGCGATATTGCCAGCCATTTTTACGGCATGGAGTCCGACTGCCAGAGGTTCAACTAGCGCTGCATTGAGATCGTCAATTTCGTCAGGAATCTTTACAACCTGATCGGGAATGACCTTCAGGTACTCGGCATAGGCCCCCGTAACTGAACTCAGGCCGATGTTCTGGCCTTTAAAGAAAGGAAGCGACGTGACTCTTTCACCCACGTGAAACGAATTTTCGTCGACCTCTGAACCTAATTCTACAATCTCTCCCGAGAACTCGTGTCCAAAAACAGTATTTAGCGGGACCATAAATGGACCCTCTTTTGAGGCGTGTATGTCTGTTCCGCAAACGCCGCAGTTGGCTACTTTTACAAGAATTTCATCATCAGCGAGTTTTGGGATATCAATCTCTTGAACCTCTAGACTTTTCCCTGGTCCCATGAAAACTGCTGCTTTCATCATGTTTCTCCGTACGTGTATGGATTCAAATTGACTTCTTGGGCCGTTGAGATATCAGTGGTGAGCGAGTATATGTCCTCTCCAATAATCTTTCCGGTATCGACCTCAAATGGCCAGAAGGTAACTGCTCTTCCTGAAGTTGCATAATGTTTAGTCTCGTCTATCTCGGGAAGACCCATTTGTTTAAGCATAGCACCACTAAACGGTGTATATAACTCTCCTTCAGTAACCAGAGTGTCATCTCCTATGACGATTCTCTCTACCGCATACTCAAACTGATTTGATTTGCTTGCTATTAATCCAGAGTAAAACTCTTTTAATGCCTCAAATCCTTTTGGACCAGTGTCTTCGTTTGCTGACCAGATATGAAACCGAGGTTCCGAGGACATCGTTTTTAACAATGCACCTAAGTCGCTGCCACACTCTGCCTGCACGTGCTCCTTCAATTGCAACAACATGTGTCGCCGCCACTCGTCTTCTTCGGTTTCTAATATCTCATCGATTAAGCGCCAGTTATTCCTGCTATCGACAGTTTTCATTTCGCCTCCAACTTCCTTCTAAATTCCTAATGCCTTTCGCACAATTAAAACAAGTTTAATAAAAGGGTAAATATAGGGCAAAGACCTAAGTAATTTTTCCATTTCCCAATCTACTAAAGCAGCATCTATCCTAGAATAAAATTGATGGAATAGTTCTTTGGCCCTGTCGCTTGACTGATCTATTTGGTCAATTGGCATAGAGAACATAAGCTGGATGACCGCAATGTTTGTTCTGTAAGCGTTTATAAATTTTTTGTGGCTATATCCCTTTACTCCGAATTCGAGAAGTGTTTCATGGTAGAGATTTAAGAGATGTTTTTCGGTCGACCTTCTTTCTTCGATAGAAAGGCTTAGAATCATCCAATAAGCGATATCCGAGATCGGATCGCCAATCCCGCTGATTTGCCAATCAATAATAGCGAACCTTCCTCCCTCCTTTGTAGGTCGAATAACATTGTCTGAACGGAGATCACCATGAGTAAGAGAAAAAGGGAAGGGTGGCGCGGGATCGAATTTAAGCAGGGGTGGCAAATACTCCATTAGCCGATTCATCTCTGGGTATGCCTCAAATTTACCAGTTCGTTTAGCTTCTTCGTGTCCAATCTTAAACATTTCGATGGATTTTTCTTTTGGCATTTCTGTGATTTGCCATTTCGCCCAGTCTAAAGATTCTAATTCTTTGCTGTTCCACCACTTAGCATGAAGTTTAGCAAATCCAATAATCACCTTTTCTGAGGTTTCGCGGTCCGTGCCGTTTATTTGATCGCTTGGCTCGCCCGGCGCAAGATCTTCAATTAACAATACGAACTTATTAGATCTTTCATCGTAGTGAGCAAAATGACACTTAGGAATAGATATCCCAGATCTTTCACCGATGTCGCGGTAAAAACCTATCTCGCGTTTATAAAGATTTCGGTCGGCTGCCATGTCTCTGGTATCCTGCCTCGCGGCAGCAAATTTAATGATGAAAGAATCTTGTGCTACCGAAGAAGGCTCTTCGAAAGTCAGTTTGATTCGAGCAAGCTCTCCCATAAAACCCTCTCCCACGCCGATTATTTGGGAAGAGAATTCAATTATTGTGGATCCATCGAGTTCATTATTTAGGACTTTTTGGAGCCATTCCTTTGTGAGCTCGGGTAATGAGAGTGGGATGCTATTCGGGGACATGCTGATCTCGTCTCAAGGGATCTGATTGAAGTTCAACGGCCAGGTGTTTGTATTGATTTAATAAAACGAGTTCTGGGCGATTAATTCCATCGAAAGATAACTCTGTTATGCCCGCGTTATGCATCAAGTACTGATGGCCGAAAGCAGGTCTAGTTTTCAGCGCTTTTGCTAGGTAGTGGGCAATGGCGGCACCGTGGCTCACTATTATAAGGTTTCCCCCGGGGTGACTATCTCTGATTCGCTCGACGGTTCGAAAGATCCTGTCTCCCAATTGGTTGGGCGATTCACCCTTATGTTCGCTGAAGTCGTCATCCTTCAGTGACTTCGTGCCAAACCCAAATTCCCCCAATTCCTGATAGGTGGCGTTTTCAAGAATTCCCAGGAAACCTTCAATCAGCCCCTCGACCACCTCAAGGGGAATTCCAAGCTTTTCCTTGATAATAGAACCTGTGTCCTTTGCCCTGCTGAGCGGGCTCGTATAAATCATGTCAAAACGGCAATCCCATGCAGAGATTTCTTCTCCAGTTGCGTGAGCTTGGGCGATACCTCGCTCGTTTAAAGGCGATTCTGTTTGTCCGTGTGCAATTTGCTCAAGATTTCCAACAGTTTCTCCGTGTCTTATGAATAGAATTCTTTGTTCCGTTTTCAACTTCGTAGCCTTGTCTTCTCGCTGTTGGCTTCTCTTGAAGATGCTTGGTTATGCCATCTGATTAGTAAAAGTAGCCAGGTCAAAATAATCTCGCCAAGCCTTTATTTTTCCATTTTCTAGTTCAAACGTCCCCATAACAGGGATATTAATCTTCTTATCACCGGGCATATCAAACTTATCAATCCGCTCGGTAAGGACCTTGTTTCCATTTTCGGCTATTGATAGTACTTCCCAATCAACAGATTCAGGCCCCATACCTCTCATCGCAGCATCAACCATCTGTTTACCCACTATTTTTTCCATAGGGATGTTGTGCCAAACGACATTATCGTCAAGCAAGCCTGCAGCCTTGTCCCAGTCCATTGTGTTCCAAGCGTCAATAAAATCTAAAACGATTTCTGTATTTCCCATCATTCTCTCCTAAAAAAAAGGGGCTCTGAAGCCCCTTTTTTTCTTTTGTTTACTCTACATTGAGTATCTTACTTCAAGAGCGTAAGTTCTCGGCGCTCCCCAACCTTGGAAACCCGTGTTCGGGCCACCTAGAGGAAGGATCTCTGTTCCACCACCCAAGAAAAGGGCTTGCTCTCTATATTCTTCGTCATTTAGATTTTTCCCATAGAGTGCGACGGACAAGACCGCGTCATTATCGAGCGGTAAATCGTAAGCAATACGCGCGTCTACCATTTTGTAATCATCTTGATAGGTCCTCGCGTCATTTCCTGCACCAGTGTTGACGAGCAACATTCGGCCAGTGTGCTTAAGCCCGACGTTGGCAAAGAATGTGCCTTGGCCAATGTCTTTCACGTATGAAACGTTGAGCGCGTATGTCTCTTCAGGTGCTCGGCCGTCGTCTTGGCCGCCAAGGGTTCTTGGTGTTCCATCTGGATCATTTGGAGCACCCGGAATGGAAGAGGCGCAACCGTCAATAATTTGGCATGGCCTCGTGTAGTCAGAGAACTCTGGGTCGGTAGATCCGTAGTTGAAGCTTACCGTCCAGTTGTCAGAAACCAGCCATCTGGTCTCCAATTCCCACCCGTCATAAACCGCTTCTTCACCGTTGTTTATAATGGTTGTTGTCCCTGGAATCGATCCCGGTGGAAGAGAGATAATTGAACTGAATTGTCCACCTTCCAGACTTAGCTCGTACCAAGCTAAGTTAACTTGAAGCTTGCCGTCTAAAAATTCGTTCTTCGATCCGACCTCGATTTGGTCTGCACTCTCAGGCGCGAACGCTGCTTCGCTTGGATCTCTGGCTGAACGGATGCTGAATCCTCCTGACCGAAACCCTTCCGAGTAATTAACGTAAACGCTGTTTGAATCAGCTACGTCATATTTTATGGA
>CACFLG010000067.1 GCA_902567095.1 uncultured OM182 clade bacterium | reverse complement strand
TTTTCGCTCATGATCAAAGTCATGGATGCTCCATCTGATAATTGTGAGGCGTTACCAGCGGTCACAGTGCCGTTGTCCTCAAAAGCTGGAGGCAATTTGGTCAATCCTTCTAGAGTTGTGCCGGGACGATTACATTCGTCCCCTACACAAATTCCATCCACTACCTCAGTTTCACCGGAATTTTTATCTATGATTTTTCTCCATTTTACGTTCATCGGAACAATCTCATCGTCAAAAAATCCTGCTTTCTGCGCGGCAGCGGTTCGTTCTTGGCTAAGCAAGGCAAATTTGTCTTGAGCTTCTCTGGTAACGTTATATCTTCTAGCTACTACCTCTGCAGTATTCCCCATGGCCATAAATATATCTGGAGATTTCTCCAGTATGAAAGGATGTGAATCTGACTTCCCCACTGTTTGTCGCTGTCCAGCAGAGATAGATTCTACTCCACCAGCAATCATAACCTCCGAGTAACCGCTGGCTATTTGAGTTGCAGCGATAGCTATCGAGTTTAAACCCGATGAGCAAGCCCGGCTTATGGTAGTTCCTGCTGCGCTGGTAGGTAAATTCGATAGAATTACTGCGAGTCGAGCTAGATTCCCACCCTGCTCACCAATCTGGCTTGCAGCTCCAACTATGACGTCCTCTACTTCCGATGGATTAATTTCTCCGTTTCTTGCAAGCAACGCATCAATGCAGTGTGCAACCTGGTCGTCGGGGCGAGTAAGATTAAAAGAACCCCTAAATGACTTTGCAAGGCCTGTTCGAACGCTATCAACGATTACGACGTCACGCATTACTTTCTCCTTTAAAATTGCTTTTTCTTTATCCTAAGTGTATCGCAAACTTCGATTTTAAAATGAAATATTTGAAATAAATATTTTGGTAAGCTGTAAACAGGAAATTAATTTTGGATTAGAGGATTGGGATGGCGAAAAAATATATTTTAGCGATTGATCAGGGCACCACAAGCTCCAGAACGATTCTTTTCGACGCGGATTTTCGAATTTTGGGAGCAGCCCAGGAAGAATTTAAGCAGTATTTTCCAAAGGATGGTTGGGTAGAGCATGACCCTGAGGAAATATGGGCCTCTACGCTAGGTTCTTGTAAAGAAGTATTAAAGAAAAACTTAATTTCGGCCGAAGATATAGAAGCTATTGGAATCACGAACCAAAGAGAAACTACTATTATCTGGGACAAAGACACAGGCCGCCCTATTTACAACGCAATTGTTTGGCAAGACCGTCGGACAGCCTCCTTGTGTGAGGATTTGAAAGGCGAGGGTTTAGAGAGCCTGGTGAATGAAAAAACAGGTTTGGTTCTCGACCCTTATTTCTCTGCGACCAAAATCAAATGGATTCTTGATAATGTAGAAGGAGCAAGAGCAAAAGCAGATTCAGGGAAATTGCTTTTTGGAAATGTGGATTCCTTTCTTCTCTGGCGTTTGACAGGAGGAAAGTCACATAAAACCGACATTACTAATGCATCGAGAACCATGTTGTTTAACATTTATAACCAATCTTGGGATTCTGAGCTGTTGTCGCTTTTCAAAATCCCAAAATCTATTTTACCGACCGTTCACGATTGTGTTCACGATTTTGGTGTTTCAAAAAAAGAGTTTTTTTCTCGGTCAATTCCCGTTCTTGGAATCGCAGGAGATCAACACGCAGCTCTTGCAGGACAAAGTTGTTTTGAGCCAGGAATGATGAAAAGCACCTTTGGCACAGGTTGTTTTGTGATGTTAAACACCGGAAGCAAGCCGGTCCAATCGAAAAATAAACTTCTTACTACGGTTGCCTATCGGCTAGATGGTCAAATTAGCTATGGGTTAGAGGGGAGCATATTCGTGGCTGGCGCAGCGGTTCAGTGGTTGCGGGACAAGGTTCACCTTATTTCCTCCGCAGAGAAAACTGAAATTATGGCAAGACGGGCTTCTCCTGATCATGGATTATACCTGATTCCTGCTTTTACGGGTCTTGGCGCCCCATATTGGGATCCGAATGTGAGGGGTGCTCTTTTAGGTTTGACAAGAGATACTTCTGATGATGACATCGTTAGAGCGACTCTCGAAAGTGTTTCTCTTCAGTGTCGCGATCTTATGCAATGCATGATACGCGACGGGGCTCCTTTAACGAGGTTAAGAGTTGATGGAGGCATGGTCAAGAATAGCTGGTTGGTTCAGAATCTCGCGGATGTCCTACAGCTCAGTGTTGACAGACCGAATATAATTGAGACTACCGCTCTTGGAGCAGCCTATTTCGCTGCAATGGGCGCTAATTTAGTGTCGGGCACTGAGCAGATCGCAGAAAAGTGGGAGTTAGATCAACAATTTTCTCCTTCGATTCTCCCTGATCTCGCCGATGAATTGCATCTAGGTTGGGTCAAGGCAGTGAAACGAACTCTGACTAATTAACTCAGCGACCCTCAACCAGTTGACAAACCAATTCACAAATTTGATCAGCTTCTGCATCACTAACAGTGAGTGGAGGCAGAAGTCGGATAACATTTCCGGCCGTTACGTTGATTAATATTTTTTTCTCTAGAGCCTTCTCCACCAATTGGGAGCACGGTTCATTGAGTTCTATTCCAAGCATTAACCCAATCCCTCTGACTTCTTTTACTATGTTTAAAGAACCTATTCGATCTTCAAACACTTTTTTCATTCTAAGCCCTAGATCGCGTGACCTTTTCGGTAGATTTTGTCTTTCGATTTCATCGAGAACTGCAGAAGCTACACGACAAACCAGGGGGTTCCCACCAAAGGTGGAACCGTGGTTTCCCGGTTTCATTAGCTCAGATGCTTGTCCTTTCGCTAGGCAAACTCCTATCGGCACACCGTTTCCTAGACCCTTCGCCAGCGTAGCAACGTCTGGGACAACGTCGTGGTTTTGGTAAGAAAAAAAAGAGCCAGTTCTCCCGTACCCTGTTTGTATTTCGTCGAGCATCAGAAGCCAATCTTTTTGGTCGCAGATCTTCCTCAATTCTTTAAGGTAGAGATCGCTCGGGATCCTTATTCCTCCCTCTCCTTGAACAGGCTCGACAAAAATGGCGGCGACACTTCTATTATTTTCAGCTACACTTTTAATTGCCTCAATATCGTTAAACGGCACACGAATAAACCCTTCGACAAGAGGTTCAAAACCCGCATGGACTTTACGGTTTCCAGTTGCGGTGAGAGTAGCGAGAGTCCTTCCATGGAAAGAGGAGTCAGCGACGACTATTAGTGGGTTCTCGATATCCTTCTTATGTCCATGTAGTCGAGCAATTTTTATCGCACACTCATTTGCTTCTGCTCCAGAGTTTGCAAAAAACATGTTGCTCATCCCAGATATTCTCTGGAGTTGTCCTGCAAGTTTTTCCTGATTTGGAATTCTATATAGGTTAGAAGTATGAATTAACTCACTAGATTGCTCTATGATTGCCCGGGTAATTGCGGGGTTAGAGTGTCCAAGCACCATTACAGCGATTCCAGATAAGGCATCCAAATACCTTTCTCCATTCGAATCAATTAACCAAGACCCCTCGCCTTTAACGAAAGCTAACTCTTGTCGCCCATAAGTGGGCATTATTGGAGAACCCATTTCTTGATAACCAATTATTGTTAACGCTCCTCGATATTAAAACAATTCTTAGGATGGAGAAACCGTAAAACTTATATAGTGAACAACTTTTTGAATATTGGCTGGTGATTTAATTTTGCGATTTATCTATAATTGAAAACGGTAGTTTAAAATATTTTCCTTTGGAAGTAGGCCACACATGGAAGTTCACGAAATAATTAAAGAACAGATAGCTTCAAATCAAATATTGATTTATATGAAAGGATCTCCAAACTCTCCTCAATGTGGTTTCTCGTCTCAGGCGAGTCAGGCTCTAATGAGTTGTGGAGAACCGTTCTCCTACATTGATATCTTAGCGAATCCAGAAATAAGAGCTAATCTTCCCGAAATATCAGATTGGCCAACTTTTCCGCAGCTCTTTGTAGCTGGAGAGCTTGTCGGGGGTTGCGATATAATTTTAGAGATGTTTGAGAGCGGCGAGCTGCATGAATTAATTAGAGAAGCTGTCTCAGACCAAAAGTTGGATTGAATAAATTCTGCGCGATTAAAGAAGATATAGGTTCTTTGCGGCTAAACTCGAGAGAAAAATCTGCGGCTTAATTCTCATGAGAGAGCTGTTGCCATTTGTTTACTATCTGACAAAATAGCTCAGCAGTCTTATTACAATCGTAAGCAGCTGAATGAGCCTCATCGTTGTTAAACGAAATTCCTGCAGCTTCACAAGCTCTCGCTAGAACAGTCTGTCCGTAGGCAAGACCAGCGAGCGTTGCGGTGTCGAATGTAGAGAAAGGATGAAAAGGATTTCTTTTGATTTCGCACCGCTCGGCTGCTCTGCACAAAAAGGAGTGGTCGAAACTCGCGTTATGAGCAACAACGATTGCACGATGGCAACCCGTTCTTTTAATTTCTTTTCGCACTTTCGAAAACATCTTTTCCAAAGCCTCTTTTTCGTCTATCGCATACCTAAACGGATGGTCAGGATCAATCCCAGTAAATTGAAGTGCCGCATCTTCTATGTTGGCCCCTTGAAATGGCTTGATGTTGAAAGACAAGGTTTCTCCCAGCTCTAAAAAGCCGCTATCATTCATTTGGATAATAGCGATTGCACTTTCCAAGAGAGCGTCAGTTCCAGGGTTGAACCCACCGGTCTCAACGTCGAGCACGACAGGGAGATATCCTCGAAAACGATTAGACATATTGGACCGATCCTGTTCGGGCAGATCAATCATTTAAGTAATACTCTTGTTTGTTTTACTGCTTCGATTTGATTCTCCAATTAAGTGTTTCGCCTGCTTTTATCGGAACTAGTTGATCGTTCCCGAACTTAATTTCTTTTTGTACTTCCCAATTAATTTTTTCCAATGTGATGGTGTCTTTATTCCTTGGAAATCGATAAAAATCAGCACCGAAGTGGCTGGCAAAACCTTCCAACATAGTGATGGCCTCAAATTTATCAAAAACCTCTGCATAAAGCTCTATGGCTGCGTGAGCTGTGTAGCATCCCGCGGCACATCCACAGATTTTTTCTTTCTCGTGTCTAGGATGAGGAGCAGAATCAGTTCCAAGAAAGAACTTGGGATCACCAGAGGTTGCAGCATCTATTAGAGCTCTTTGATGGATGTCTCGCTTCAAAACGGGTAGACAAAAATAGAGTGGGTTAAGTCCACCTTCTAGAAGAGCATTCCTATTGTAGAGCAAATGGTGCGCTGTTATCGTTGCTGCAACATTTCGAGATGTGCTTTTAACGAAGTTTACCGCATCCTCAGTGGTTATGTGCTCTAAAACAATTCTCAAGCCTGGGAACTCCTCTATGATTCTGCTTAGGACTCCATCGATAAAATATTTCTCCCTGTCAAACACATCGATATCTGAATCGGTAACCTCACCGTGAACACATAGAACAAGATCGTTTGCTTCCATCGATTCAAAAATAGGATACATTTTTTCTATAGAATTTACTCCGAACTTAGAGTTTGTGGTTGCTCCAGCTGGATACAACTTGTAAGCAGGAATAAAATCGGAGTCTATTTTTGTTCGCTCAATATCTTGAGGTGTCGTCTTTTCCGTAAGATATAAGGCAAACAGAGGATAAAATTGAGTTCTCGCAAACGGCATTATCTTGTCTCTATATTGACCGGCGATTAACGAGTTGATGACTGGAGGATCCAAGTTGGGCATCGCGAGGACTCTGCCGAATACCCTAGAGGCATCTGCAACCGTCTGTTTTAAATAGGGCCCGTCCCTCAGGTGAATATGCCAATCATCTGGTCTTGTTAAAGTGATTTGGTTCATTGCTGCTCTTAATCCTCGAGATCTTAATTGTACCACGTTATATAATATGTATTATGGCAACGCTTGGGAGGATTTAAAAATGGACCAATATAAAAAAGTTGTTTTAGCTTATTCTGGTGGCCTTGATACATCGGTTATTTTGCGTTGGCTCCAGGAAACCTATCGGTGTGATGTAGTTACCTATACAGCTGATCTTGGCCAAGGGGCCGAACTTGATCGA
>CACFLG010000066.1 GCA_902567095.1 uncultured OM182 clade bacterium | reverse complement strand
ACCTTTTATTTGCATTACACTTAAATTACCTTTCTACTGTGTCGCACCAGAGTATGCAGTTCCAAAAGCAATGATCGAAGACAGAGCAAAGTTAATACGTGCGAAACAGATATTGAGAGCAATCCCGGATAGCACAAAGACGCCGGGCGGAAAAGAACATAGTATTATCTCGAATCAGTTGGTATCCGTTGCCTTAATTTTCTCAATAGGTGTTTGGCCATTCTCAAAACTAGGGTTAATACCACTCTTTTTTTTATTAGGTCTTTGGTTCTATTCAGTAAAAAAAACAATTGTGGAGGCCCTGCTTAACGGGGCCAGAGACTTGGTTAATTCGCAGCTTCAAGACTACTTAAATATCAGTGGGTACGACCGGAACATAGATGCATTTAGACATGAAGATGGTCTTCATTATCACGACCCATCTGCCGACGAGTGTTGGAATGGTGAAACTCTTTTATTCAACCTTAATGCTTCGAGGCACCTGCAGGATAAGGCACAAGAAATTGTCAGTCGAGTCAATCTTGGGGGAAGTAATATTGAAAAAGTCGTCTTGGAGCAATTTTTCTCGTCTCCTGGTGCTTACCTTAAAATCTATTTGTCATTGGATCCAAAAGAACGTGCAAAGGATTTTTTGCAGCTCAGTCTGGGAAAACGAATGGGTCTTTAGAATTGTTAAATCTCCGAGCTCAAAAACAGGGAGGCAGCAAGCACCGTCTCTAACCTTTAAGAAGCAAGAGCCTCTGAGAGGAAACATTCCGTCCCTGACTTCTCTAAATAACGCTAACAGCAAACAAGAGTTGGTATTTTTTCCAAATTGATTTAACGAATCACTCCTCTTCTGGTTTTTTTCTAGCCAATACAAACGCCTGGATACCAATCGGAGTAAAAGATCCTCCAGTAAGGAAAAGCATTAATTTTGAGATTCCCGCCGTCAACGGCTCAAAGGGTTGCCCTGAAGAAAACCAAGACCGAAAAAAGTCTGCTCCTCCTAAAAACGCGATCAGGAAAATGCTGGGTGCTGTTTTTAGGGTTCTCAATATCTAAAAGAGGATTTTTTATTCCGAGGGAAAAGACGCATCGAAAAGTGTCGAATAGTTGACCATTTAAAAAAGTGCGGCTCTTACCTTAGACTAAAAAAATGCAACATGACTGGCTCTTAAATAAAGCCTCATCGCTTTCTAGCGGCTTTCCCGAAAAGATGGTTCTTCTTGACTGTGAAACAACCGGCGGAAATGCTCTGCGGCATCGCATAATTGAAATCGGAGCGATAATAGTTGACCAGGGAAAAATTGTTGATTCTTGGCAGTCCTTTTGTAACCCAGAACGTCATTTGCCGCAAAATATCCAGCAGCTAACTGGAATCTCTCCAGCGATGCTTAAAAGTGCGCCGACTTTTTCTGATATAAGGCACGAACTTTTGGAGCTCTTCGAGGGAAGGATATTTGTAGCGCACAATGCTAGGTTTGATTTCAGCTTTCTAAAAAACGAATTTGACCGGGAAGGGATTAGGTTCAATTTAAAACCGCTTTGTTCCGTAAAATTCAGCCGATTGCTCTACCCGCAATTCAAACGACACGGATTGACGGAAATTATCAATCGTTTCAAATTTGAGATCTTAAAACGCCACCGGGCGTTAGATGATGCGCAGATAATCTACGATTTCTTTCTCGAGTCTTCGCGGCTCTTTGACCGAAACGAAATAGCAGCGGTGTGTGACACGATCCTAGAAACCCCCTCGATGCCACCCTTTCTCAACGCAAAAGAGATTAACAAACTGCCAAAAAAACCAGGGGTCTATTACTTCAGAAATAATGTAGGAGACCTCCTCTACGTAGGCAAGAGTGTAAACATCAGAAACAGAGTAATGAGTCACTTTAGCCAGGACTATCGAAATCCTAAGGACCTTAAAATAAGCACCCAAGTAAGATCAGTCGACTTCAAAAAAACCCCTACCGATTTTGGCGCTCAGCTACTTGAAAGCGAACAAATAAAGGCACTCCAACCAAGCCTAAACCGCAGGCTTCGCCGAATTAGACAGCTCTATAGATTCAGCCTGGGCCAAAACTCTGAAGGTTACAAGGTACTGAACATTGAGAGTTTAAATACCAATTTGGAGAATCCAGGTTTAGGCTTGTTCAGGTCCGTAAATCAGGCAAAATCAGTTCTCTCAAAGCTCGCAGACGAACACCATCTTTGCCACAAACTCCTCGGGCTAGACAAAACGTCTTCGCAAGGCGAAAGAAAATTATGCTTCCAAGTACAGCTAAAAAAGTGTTTCGGTGCATGCGGTGGAGCTGAACCGGTGTACGACTATAACTCACGTCTTGAGGCTGCTGTCACTAAGTACAAGCTAAAGGTTTGGCCTTGGGACTCAGCTATTCTTGTAAAAGAACAAGACCCAAATGATGCAGACAGCTTTGCCTTTCATCTTCTGAATAATTGGCAACACATTCGCAAAATCGAGGATGAGCAAGAGCTAGAGGAGTCTGGCTATCGCGCCAAAAAAAACAATTTACCCATCGGAACTACCAAAAAATTCGAGTCCTCCAGTATCGATTATCCGGCTGACCTAGACACCTACTATATCCTCATCCGGTTTCTTCTGGATTCGAACAAGTTAGGAATAAACAACTTACGGATTTTCCCTTTAGAGCCTATTTTAGAAGGTTAGCGCCTCGTAGAGACTAAAGAAATTTTTTTATTAGTCTGCGCTGAATGATCGACTTGGGATCAACTTACGTAAGATCATTTCAAAATCAGGACGAGACATGAGCCTTTACATAACCGCCGAACAAAAACTAGATTCTTTCCTGCGCAAGGGAATTAAAGATTACACAAAATCAAGAAACTTCGATTTTGGGACAGAAAACCGAGGCAACGTCTCGGGGCTCTCTCCCTATATCTCACACCGCCTAATCCTCGAGTATGACGCAGTTAGAGGAGCCATAGCTCTCTACCCTTTTAACAAAATTGAGAAATTTATAGAGGAAATATTTTGGAGAGTTTACTGGAGAGGGTGGTTAGAAAACCGGCCTACCGTCTGGGAATCTTTCAGAAATCACCCGAAGCCGACGAGCAACGACATAGCTTATATTAGCGCTGTCAATGCGAACACAGGGATTGATTGTTTTGACCATTGGGTACACGAATTAAAGACCCATAACTATCTCCACAACCACGCGAGGATGTGGTTTGCCAGCATCTGGGTGTTCACGCTCGAACTCCCGTGGCAGTGGGGCGCCAGATTTTTTTTGGAACATTTGCTTGACGGTGACAGCGCGTCGAACACCCTCAGTTGGAGGTGGGTTGCCGGAATTCAAACAAAAGGAAAAACTTACCTAGCGAGACAAGATAATATTCATAAATATACCGCGGGGAGATTTTTGCCCGATGGATTAGCAGGATACGCACGACCCGTTGAAGACGATCAATTTCATGCGCTCTGCCCTATCCCAGCAAACCAGACCACGCAAACGATCAGCGAAGTATTGATCGTTTGCGATGCAGATCTATCTATCAAGGATAGGCATCAACTGTTCGAATGCTATGACAAGATTATAGTTCTCTTCCTCGAAAACGAATCAAGAGAGATTAAGTTGCATGAAAATTTAAACCGGTTTAAGGAGACAGCCTTATTGGATTTTTCGAGAAAAGTTGATAACACTTCTATTGTTAAAAGCACGGAATTTGAGAGGGTTATTGGGAACACTAAAAAATTCGACGTCATCTATCCTGGTGTCGGAGAAAACAGAGATTTTCTAACGGATTTAGCAGAAGAGCATGGTTTAGAGCTTTCATTCCTTGCGCGAGAAGCCGACTTATTTGCATGGCAATTTGCAAACAAGGGTTTCTTCAACTTCAAAAAAAATATAGTTCACATAATCAATGAAATTTGAATGTAGGCGACTTCGATAGTTGTCGCTTCTTAAAGTTACTATCGGAGAAAAGAAACTAAACGGATTTAATCTCGCCACCGCTTGTCTGGCGGAGCAAGAGCCGCCAGCTTAAATTTGCCTTTACCCCTTCCCCTCCCGGCGGCTTTGACCCGCGCTTGAGTCATACCCAACTTATCGAAACCCTGAACAAAAGTCGCGTTTGTCCAAGGTTTTATGATCCTCGATAGCATAATATTCGTAGAACCTTGTGCAAAAGCCTAAAAACTTGTACAAAGATATCTAACTTGTCCAACTTACTAAAAGAAAGGAATATTGATGAGTGTCACTGCAGAAAGCTTCGGAAACACTAGTTATCTTTTAGGGAGCGACTGCTCTCCCGAGGCACATTTAGTTAGAGAAGCGTTAGTCGCAAAAGGGTTAGAAACACCCATGACAAGCAAAAATCTGTCCCGTGAGGAAAAGTACAATCGAATTAAAGCGTCCATGACCGACGTAGTTGAAACTCTAGGTCTGGATCTTAGTGATGACAGTCTCATGGAGACTCCGCATAGGATTGCAAAGATGTACGTTGACGAATTATTCGGCGGTCTCGACTACAGCAACTTCCCAAAGATAACTGCTATCGATAACAAGATGGGTGTAGAGGAAATGGTGAAAGTTGACAATATCAGCGTGACAAGCACCTGCGAGCACCACTTCGTTACGATCGATGGGGCCTCGCGAGTCGCTTATATTCCTGGACACAAGATAATCGGTTTATCAAAAATCAATAGAATTGTCCGGTTCTTCGCCCAAAGGCCTCAAGTTCAAGAGAGGTTGACTCAGCAGATTCTTGTTGCCTTGCAAACATTATTAGAAACGGACGACGTCGCTGTCACGATTGATGCCACTCATTACTGCGTGAAGTCCCGCGGCATTATGGATACAAACTCGACCACGCAAACTACGGCGCTTGGCGGTCAATTTAAAAACGACCACAGGACCCGCTCAGAGTTCTTGCGTTAGAGCCTGAATGATGAGGCAGTGAGCGAAAATAAAAACCAGGCGGGGTTGAGTCTCCAAACTAATTGGAGCTCTAGGTCGCAGGATCTGAGAAACGTGGTCTTCGCCAGTAGCGGAAAGCATCGATGAGCTAATGAGGTCGCGGTCTCAACTTACAAAGACTCCGGGAGCTAAATAGCACATGTCAGCGAACGAAAATTCGAAGCAGATCGAACAGATCAGAGAAAGTGAAAACATCCTGCACTCTATTTGGAACTTTCCCCACGTACTCGCACCAGAATTATCTCACCAACATGGTCTTGACCAGAACGTCTTGGTCTTGCCACCACACTTCATGTCATGTTGGAAACCGATTGAAATTCTCATAACACATTGCGTTACCTGGCTGGATATTTGGAAAAAAATTGACGACGAAATAGGCCTTAGGGTAGAAGATTATGAGCAGTTTAGCCCCTTAAGTTGCTACGTCGAAGATTTCACCGTCGGAGCAACACTGTTCACGTCGGATCCAGATTTCGAACCAAACCCCTCTGCACTTTACGTCGTTTTAGAACGAGGCGGCTAATCTTAGGCCCTTAGAGCTGCTAGAACTGCAAGACCACAGCCCTTCTTAACAATGAAGCTCCAAACCTTAAAACCCCTTTCAGAGGTACGATTCGCAGCGTCTTCTCGATGCGCATCTTCATCCTCCGTCATTTCTAAAAGAAGCTCTTTAACTTCCCCAGAGAAAAAAGGGTACTGCTGAATGTAGTGATCGACAACGAACTCTTCAACGCTGGCAATCGTGGAAAACAGGAAGTTTTTACCCCCGAGCACTCCGAGAACACCCAAAGTTCTTCCAGCGATAACCCATAACGGCGAAAATATCGAGCGGTGTTCTGATCTCAAAATAGTTTCAACTGATGCGAGGTGCTTCGATTCTGTCTTTAAATGGCACTGTGCAAATGCGATGATCTCGGGATCTCTGGTGCACCAAAGAATGCCTTTGTAAATATTTACTGCCCCGACTTCGCCCGCGTGGTCTGACCTCAGCAGGCAGAGCTGCTGTGGGGAAAAATCTTCATGTATTTCTGACACCCATAATTCCTATAGTTTTGCACTACCGTTTTTTTTGAATTCCGAGCCGATGAAGCTAACCCCTAGTTCTCTGCTTTTTCGCTACCAGCATGTAGTTGCCGCTAACCTGGTTCGACAAGGATAGTGAACCAGTAACAGGGTTAGCGGAAACCCCTTGAACATCACAAAGTTCGAACCCATTTTGCTGAAGCAGACTAACCAATTCGTCTGGGGTAACGAACT
>CACFLG010000065.1 GCA_902567095.1 uncultured OM182 clade bacterium | reverse complement strand
TCAGCGCAGCTAAGATCTAAAGAAATATCAGAAGATTGACTAAAAAAAAGCAGTTATTATTTAAAGAAACGAGACGAGCCGAATGGGAACAAATCTTTTAAACGCCCTAATTTTTATAACTCAAACGATCGGAGGACTTTACCTCATGTTCGTTTTGATGCGACTCCTAATGCAGATTTCTCGAGTTGATTACTATAACCCAATCTCTCAAGGGATTATTAAATTAACGGATCCTCTCTGCGCCCCAATACGCAGGTTTTTACCATTTCTATGGCGAATTGACACTGCAACCCTTTTGTTAGCGATTATTTTGCAATTGATAATAATATGTCTCGTAATGAAACTGAGCGGTGGCTTGGTATTCGATTTGATCTACGTGGCATGGGCCTTAGTAGGGCTATCAGCACTCGCTTGTGATATCTATTTCTTCGCTCTCTTAATTTCAGTTGTTGTAAGCTGGTTAGCTCCTCATTCTAACCACCCAGCGATTGTTCTGATAAACGAATTGACCAATCCAATCTGTGAACCTGCAAGAAAAATAATTCCTCCATTAGGCGGCTTAGATTTTTCGATTATCATAGTCTTCATGGCTATTACCTTAATAGACCAGTATCTCCTAATTAAACCTCTAGCAGTGAGTCTCGGAATTCCTCGTGGATTGATTTTAGGGCTTTAATTGAGAATGAGAGCTTCAACTATCTTAGTGTCCTTTTTTTTATATACAGGATCACTCCAAGCTAATCATATAAAAGCCTTAGGTTATGAAATTAATTATTCTGCTTTTTCAGCGGCACAAATAGATAAAGATTTAATGCTGCGACACGAATTAGGATTTTCGGAAAAAGACCTCGTCGTAAATATCAACATATCGCCAAATCAAAAACCGGACGAAGTCTTGCTCACTGGTTCTGCGAAAAGCCTGTTAGGTGCCAAAATAGGAATGAGCTTTAAGAAGATTTTGGAAAAGGGCACGGTATTTTACCTCACATCTGTAGAAGCAAACGAGGACGACTTTGTTTCCTTCAACATAGAGATAACCTTACCGAACCAACAAAAAATTCCGATTAAATTCGTTCGGAGATACGACTGATGGAATTTGTCTTTGCAAGCTCAAACGCAGGGAAGATAAGAGAAATTGAAGATTTAATCGGAAATCGATTTCAAATTAAGAGCCAACAGAACTGGGGGATTGCTCCTCCAGAAGAGACTGCCTCCACTTTTCTTGAAAATGCCCTGATTAAAGCGAGAAATGCTTCCTCTATAACTGGGTTGCCAGCCATCGCAGATGACTCTGGGCTTTGCGTGGAAGCCCTCAACGGATTGCCCGGAGTAAATTCAGCTAACTATGCTGGATCAGAGGAGATTGACGCAAGAAATATGTCCAAGCTACTTGAAAATATGAAAGGAATAGAGAACAGAAGAGCCTTTTTCATATGTACCCTTATCGCTATTCGAGCTCCTTCAGACCCAGCCCCAATAGCAGTGGAGGGAAGATGGTACGGCGAAATCGCAAGAGAACCAAAAGGGAACCAAGGTTTCGGCTATGACCCTATTTTTTTTCTAGGAGAATTAGGATGCACGGCCGCTGAATTAGAAATAAAAAAGAAGAATAATCTCAGCCATAGAGCCAATGCTCTTAAAGATCTCATAAGAGAAATCGATGGAAACTATACCTCTTAGTCTTTACATCCATTTTCCGTGGTGCAAAAAAAAATGTCCCTACTGCGACTTTAACTCGTTAGAAATACAAAGCGATACGTCGGTCTCAGAATACGTTTCAGTCCTGGAAAGCGACCTAAAATCTGAATTGGTAAATGAAAAACGAAAAAAACTAGTTTCAATTTTTTTGGGAGGTGGGACTCCTAGCCTTATCCCAGGTTCAGAATTAAATGTCCTTTTTAGAATAATTGCGAACGAATTTGAACTCTTGAATACAGAAATAACAATAGAAGCGAATCCAGGAAGCAGTGAGTTCTCAAATTTTTACGATTACAAACTTTTTGGCATCAATCGATTAAGCATAGGAGCACAAACCTTCAATGAGAGAACGCTAAAAAAACTTGGAAGAATCCATAACTCGTCGGATATAAAAAATGCTTTTGATCTAGCTAGAAGAGCCCATTTTAATAACATTAACATAGACATTATGTATGGGCTCCCAAACCAGACCATCTCTGAGGCAATTGATGATCTAGAAAAAACAATAGCTCTAGATCCCGAGCACATATCCTGGTACGAGCTAACCCTCGAACCGAATACAGTTTTCTTTAAAAATCCACCCAAAGTCCCATCGGACGTAAGAAAAGAGAGAATGTTTGAGCTTGGAAAGGAGAAGCTTTTAGCCGCTGGATATCACCAATATGAAATATCTGCTTATGCGAAACCAGGAAATCAATCAAAACACAATACTAACTATTGGGAATTTGGAGATTATCTAGGTATTGGAGCCGGGGCCCATGGGAAACTAACGAAAGCTAATATTGTCAATCGAACAAAAAAGACGAGAAATCCGAAAGATTACTTAAAGAATCGCCATTCTATTGTGAAGAAAGTAGATCCAGAAGAATTAGTTATTGAATTTCTAATGAACGCTTTAAGACTAATAGACGGTTTTGAGCTTTCCCTCTTCGAAAAGAGATGCCATCAGCACCGCTCCAACCTCAAACCTTTCCTTTTAAGGGCGCTTGAAAAAAACCTTATAGAGGTTAAGAGAGATAGAGTAACCCCAACTAAAAAAGGAAGTCTCTTTCTGAATGAATTAGTTTTGTTGGCTTAGCTTAAATGTAACGTCATATATTTCGTTGCCAAGAGCCAAACCTCTTTTTTCATATTTCGTAGCTTCCCTTTCTCGAGAATCTGCTCTGCTAAAATCCGAACGTGATGAAAAAAGATCCAAGGTGTAATTGAAATAGGACTGCGAATCTGTAACCAAAACAAATTCTCCGTTTTTCCCCAATTTTTGGCTAAGCAACTCGATAAAAGTTTTGTTTATTAATCTTCTCTTAAGATGCTTCTTCTTCGGCCATGGATCAGGGAAAAAAAGTTGTACCCGATCCAAGGACTCGTCTTTAATCACTCTCTGGATAACTTCAACGGCATCTTCATAATATAACCTAACATTTTCTAACTGACTTTTTTGAAGGAGGCTAATGAGATTTCCTAGTCCAGGCAAATATACGTCTATTCCTATAAAATTAGTTTGTCGATTCGATTGAGCCTGATTATGAAGCGACACTCCCATTCCGAAACCAATTTCTAAGATAATCGGGCTTGATAAATTTAGAGTTTCCTGCAAAGCCGACCACCCACATGAAGAGTCCAAGACGTAATCAGACCAATATTCTTGAATAGCTCTTTTTTGACCCGGCGTGATTCTGCCTTGTCTTCTTACAAAAGATCTAATACTTCGTTGCTCAGACAATTTTTTCTCTTGTAGCAAAAGCCAAGAAAAAGATGATCCAACCAATCACAAAAAAGCTACCTCCTATTGGCGTTAAAAACTCCAAATAGCCAAATCGGAAAAAAAAGTTAGCGTATAGGCTCCCACAGAAAAAAAGAATTCCTAACAATATAAAAGCCATACTGGTCTTGAGTAAAATATCCCTGGCACCATTACCTATCATTGCACCCTCGATTAGGACTACGAGCACATGAAACATATGATACCTTTGAGCGACCTGAAATCTATCGATGTTGCTAGGACCTAAACTTTCTGGGGGGAGATGACTACCTAGAGCTCCCAAAACCACAACTAGAGCCCCGAATAGGATATTAAGTAACATCATATTTTTGACACTTGAAAGTTTCAAGTCACACGTCTTGTTTCAACTTCTTCAACGCAATTTGCTCTAACTGTCTTATGCGCTCGGCAGATACTCCAAAGTGTTTGGAGAGACTTGAAAGGGTAGACCTAGGTTCATCTAGCCATCTTTTCTGGATAATCTCTTGCAGTCTTGCGTCTAATTTAGAAAAAGCGGAAGCGAACTTTTGTTGCCGAACTTCTTTGAGGTCGTGGTTTTCGATAATTTCAGCTGGATCGCCATTGGCGTTCTCTAGAAACTGATTTGCGCCAAAAGCGTCTTCCTCTGAATCAAAAGCTTCATCATTGCTTTGAAGTCTTACTTCCATCTGACGAACATCAGAGACATTCACACCTAAGTCTTCGGCGACCTCTAAAATTTCAAGCTCTGTAAAGGAGCCCAGGCTCTTCTTTTTACTCCTGAGGTTGAAAAATAATTTTCTTTGCGATTTGGTTGTCGCAACCTTAACTATTCGCCAATTCCGAAGAATAAATTCGTGTATTTCTGCTTTGATCCAGTGAACTGCAAATGAGACTAACCTAACGCCGTAATCTGGATCAAATCGTTTTATTGCTTTCATTAACCCCAGGTTCCCTTCCTGAATCAAGTCCGCCTGAGAAAGGCCGTAACCAGAATATGATTTCGCCACATAAACAACGAAACGGAGGTTTGCTAAGACTAATTGTCTTGCAGAATCTAAATTTTCTTCAGACACAAACTGATTTGCAAGTTCTTTCTCTCTATCTGCGCTTATCACAGGGATCGCACTAACTGCGCGGACGTAAGCGTCTAAACTAATTCCCGGCGATAAAACCGGCGAAACGATTATGTCACTGCTCAAAGTATTATCCTCAGAAAAAAGGGCACAAATCTTATCATTTTAAGATTTAAAGGGCTAGCAACTCACTTGTACGAATAACCGTGCCTTTTTGGATTTATCTCTCCCATTTTTTTTGAAAGGGCCAAAAATGCACCCGTGGCGCCCAAAAAAATCCCAATTAGTAAAATCAAAAAAAACGTGTCGCTTCCTCCTCTGTCAAACGAGAAACTACTTTGATAGCTTTGCGCTAACCTCTCTACTCCAGCAGCTAAAGGGAAAAACGAGATCTGAGTTATTATATTCGCAACGAGGCCTCCCCCTAACCCGTACCAAAACCCTAGGTAAAAGAAGGGTCTTCTTATAAAAGAACTTGTAGCACCAAGCAGAAGCAGAAGCTCGATCTCTTCTGCTTTGTTTTGAATAGCAACTCCGATTGTATGAGCTACCACTAAAATGAGACCAACAAAAAAGATGATAGCGAAGACAATACCAATGCTTCTTACTATAGAGAACACGCCATAGAGCCTTTCCAACCAACCAAGATTTGTGGAAGCGCTTTCGACACCATTTAGATCGTTCAAACTAGAAACTAATATAGCAACATCTATCGGGTCAAAACTTACAGGCACAACTTCAACAACATGCGGTAACGGATTTTGACCTAAAGTGAACAGGATTTCGGACAGGTTTGTCTGTTTCTGAAAGTCCTTAATCGCTTCTTCGGCGGATATAAATCGAACCAATGAAACGTCGGGTTGATCCTGAATTTCTTTTGAGAGGGATAAACCTTCCGCAACCAGGACACTCTTGTCTAAAAAGACATTAATCTTTACGCTTTGATCAATTCGGTCGAGCCCGGCAAGAAAATTCTCTCCGAGAATTACGAAAATTGATGGCAAGCCTATTGATATACCTATCAAACTAATGGTTACGAGTGTACTCAGAGGTTTTCCGATTATCTCACTCAAGGCCCCTTTAATTTCTCTAACATGACTAAGAAAAAAAAATCTTAATCCACTAAAGAACTGCGTCCCGACCTTCGATCCTTTCTGATTTATCAATTAAAACCCCGTGGGATAAAGTTAATTTTCTTTTATTATTTTTATCAAGGAGATTAAGATCATGAGTCGCAATCAAAGAGCTAACCCCAACCTGATTGAACTGTTCGAAAAGTTTTAAGATTTCTTGAGACAGCTCTGGATCTAAATTTCCCGTTGGCTCATCAGCTAATAACAAACTCGGCTTGCTAACCACCGCTCTTGCTATTCCGACTCTTTGCTGTTCCCCACTTGATAGCGAATTTGGAAACTTCTTCTCACTACCTGACAAACCCACTTTGGAAATCGCTGCTCGAACACGCTTTGCTAATTCTCGATAATCAGTCCCGATAATTCTCAATGGCAGAGCTACATTCTCGAAAACATTTTTCTCTGGTAATAATCTATGGTTTTGATATACGACTCCGATATCTCTTCGAACCCTGTATATGTTTTTACCTAAAACCCGCGCTAGGTTTAAACCTTTAAACAAAATCTCCCCTGAGGCAGGCCTCTCAGAGATAGTAATAAGCTTCAATAAGGTGCTTTTTCCTGCCCCGGAGTGGCCTGTGAGAAAAGCCATTTCGCCATCAGCAAGTTGGAAACTTACAGACTTAAGGGCTTCAAAACCATCCGCGTACCTCATACTTACGTTGTTAAAGCTGATCATATTAAGTGAAAATTCCCTCGACGAATTGTTTCGCGTTAAATATTTTCAACTGGTCTTCTTTCTCGCCTAGACCAATAAATCTTATTGGTATTTTGAAGTCGTGAGCTA
>CACFLG010000064.1 GCA_902567095.1 uncultured OM182 clade bacterium | reverse complement strand
AGCCCAAACAGGAAGCGTTTTGCCGGCAGCTTTTATGGAATTACCTATCAGTCAATTCTCGCCAATCTATCCCGAGCTCATTGGGCTGGCCATTGTAATCGGGTTTGCATTTTTACTTGGCTTCGGAGCTACCCTAGCAGAACCTGCACTGAATGCACTTGGTGTGACGGTTCAGAATTTGACTAATGGCGCATTCAAAAAAGAAATGTTGATGTATAGCGTTGCAAGTGGTGTTGCTATTGGAATAGCGCTTGGTATTTCAAAGCTTATTCTGGGATTTGACTTAATGATGGTACTTTTGCCATTATATGGCGTCGGTATATTGCTAACGATTATTTCATCGGAGGAATTTGTAAATGTTGCGTGGGACAGTGCTGGTGTTACAACTGGACCTGTAACAGTCCCATTAGTTTTAGCAATGGGGTTGGGACTGGGTAGTGCTGTTTCTGCAGTAGAAGGTTTTGGCATCCTTTCTCTCGCAAGTATATGCCCAATTATAGCTGTTCTTACCATGGGTGTTGCAATACGAATTTTGAATAAAGCAGAAAACGAAGCCCCTAACGACGATATCATTTCAGATGATATGATAAAGGAATAACAATGAGTAATCGTACAATAACTTATCTCTCAAATGCATGTATGATCACGTGTGTGGTGCAAAATAATTTAGCTGAAACAGTTTTAGAGGCGGCAAAAAATAGTGGTGCGCAAGGTGCTACCATCAACTATGCACGAGGTACTGGCGTGCGCGAACGCCTTGGATTGCTCGGTGTTACAATTGACGAGCAAAAAGAGGTTATTCGTATTATCGTGTCTGAAGACCAAGCTGACTTAATTTTTGAAGCCATGTTTTTGGCAGGCAAGTTGGATACACCTGGCAAGGGTATTATGTTTATGACTAAGTTAGACAGAGTTGCAACTTATATACCTGATGCTGTTTTAAGCGCTGTTGAATAGATCTTTGGAGATAGCTATGAAAGTCGAAATAGGTGCGCTTGTTGAAAAAGAATATGGCCAGTTAGTTAAAGATAAAATCTCTGAAATTGCAGGGGTGGAATATGTTTTCTACGCTACGGGTCGCTCAAACGATTTATTTGATGAAAAACAATTCGGTAGCTATGGAGAAGCGTCAATTATTACGATAATCGCAGATCAAGCTTGTAAAGACGATATTTTTGATCAGCTTTTTACTTTATGCGAACTCCACGCAAAAAAAAGTGGTGTAATCTATATGTCAAATCCTATAGCCCGTTCCACAGTTTAAATTTATTCTTGGTCTTTATTAAGTAGTGTGATTTAAAAGTGAAATGTAAAACGGACACTTTTTCATGAAAAAAGTTGTGGGGAAAAAAAATGAGACGATTTTCGAAGCTGGAGATAAAGCTGATTCTGTTTATCTAATTGTTTCGGGAGAAATTGGAATTTTTCTTCCAACTAATAAATCTGATAAACCAGATTTTATACTTGGGGAAAATGAAATATTTGGTGAAATGGGTGTGATCGATAAATCTTTGCGAGTAGCACGGGCTGATGCAATAAGTAATGTAAACTTAATTCAAATCAGCCAGTATGAGTTTAACGATAAATTATCCAAATCTGACCCTTTCATAACTGGTCTTACCAGAGTTTTAGTTACCCGCATTCGCGGTTTGCTGAAAAGAACTACAGCAAACGAAACAATCAAACAAGATATTGAAACTAATAATCAAAATTCTGAGGATTGAAAAAAATTTATGATTCGTTCGTAAGTTTTTTTGCCTTCACAATCTTTTCTGTAAGTAAAGTGGCCTTCGTTACAACTGTAACCAATGATTTCCGGGAAGGGTTTCTCTTTATTAATCAAGAATTCAAGTTCTATTGGTCTGTTAAATGGGTCATCTTCATAGGCAAAAATAAGAAACTCTAGTTTTTCCGCTTTTAAAATCTCTTTAACTTGTTTTGGCCGAATGATTTTTCGCCAAACGGGAAAGAAACGGGTTTCATAACGCGGCCCTGCAAAAGCGGGTGCAAATAAAACACCCTTGTTAAACTTAAGTGGAATAGTTTTTGCGGCCATTAAAGCCGTCCAGCCACCAGCAGAAAAACCAGATAAGTAAATATTATGAGATTTGATGCCGGCCTCGTTAAATAAATTAATTGTCTCTTCTAATTCAAGGACGCGCTTGTAAATGAACGAGCCCTTGATTCCACTATCTGTTGCGTTAGAGCAGAGATAATATACTGAAATATTTAATTTGTTTGCAGCTAGCATCAAACTATCTGGTGGCATGTCATCATTACAATTAAGGTTACCAGCAATTGCTGGTCGGTCTGTTCCATGCATCCAAATGATAACTTTACTCTGGCCATGAAAGTTTATTGAGGAAATTTCATCCAATTTCTCTGAAATATTGGGGAGCTCTTTTTGTAAGAAAAGAAAACGAGATTTGCCACTTTGGTTGCTTGATATTCCATTGGTAGAACATGAAGAAAAAACCAAAAGAAAAATTAAGGTTAAAATAACACGTACAAAAGTGCTAAACAATCAACTATCCTCAAACCATATGATAATGAGATTTGATCCTAGTAAGATATAAAATAATCTGCAAATAGATAATAAATATGTCTATGTGCTAAAATATTTATCTGCTATCTTTTTGTTTCAAGTAAAAATAGATTGAATTGCCATGAAATATATTCTTACGTTTTTTATTAGTACTCTACTTATTTTTATTAGTATTCCAGTTTGGGCGGAGGATTTTAAAATCATATCCTTTAAGGGAGTTGTTGAAACTTCGGCAGACCAGAAATCCTGGGATACGGTTAGGGAGGGTCAGCTTGTTGACACAGGAACTTGGATACGAACTGGTCCAAAGGCGTCGGCAACAATTTTGTTGCCCAATCGAACACAGACAAAAATTTCGAGAAATGCAGAATTTCAGTTAAATTACCAAGCAAAACAGAAACAGACACAAGTTAATTTAAAGTTAGGAAAAATTTGGTCTAAGACAAATAAAAAGCCAGCTAAAATTATAGTTAAAGCCCCCAATGCAGTTGCGTCTATTCGAGGGACAGAATGGATTGTGGAGGTTTCAGAAGATTCAAGCTCAACTTTAGCGGTATTAGAGGGTTCGATAAGCGTTGCAGGCAAAGATGGTCAGCCAAAGGAAATTGATAATGGGCAGGTCGCTAACATCAGTAGTAATGGAAATATTTCCGTAAACAAACTGCTAAATCCAGCAAATTATTTGCAATTTATATTCAGATACGAAGTAGAACCATTTGCTTATGCCCCCGAAAGCGTGGGCAAAAAAATAGATAAAACCAGTTTACTTACAAAAATTGATCCGACTGAAAAAACCACCCTATGTGAGCTCGACGACACTGTTACTCCTAAACAATTTTTAAGCAGTGTAGAGAATCGAAATCCGAGTTGCTTGGTAAAAATTAACCCGAATTTGCTTCCTGAAGGGAAGTGGAAAGTTTGGGCGAGTTTGATTAAAGCAGATGCAAATTTCGCTCTAGGAGATATTGCTTCAGGTCTTGGAATATTAAAAACAATTCCT
This sequence comes from uncultured OM182 clade bacterium, assembly GCA_902567095.1. Classification (GTDB taxonomy): domain Bacteria; phylum Pseudomonadota; class Gammaproteobacteria; order Pseudomonadales; family Azotimanducaceae; genus UBA9659. The sequence goes on along the minus strand of CACFLG010000064.1, from coordinate 2,897 downwards.
GTTTCTTCAGGCAAGTTATATGTTGAAGCAAAATTTGAATTCTCAAATGGTAATTATGAGCTAGCTATTCAAAAACTCTTAGAAGGGGTTAAAGAGGCAGATGTAAAAGCCAGCTTTTACTCGCTTTTGGGAGAAATTGAGCAGGCCAAAGGAAACCCAAGCCTTGCCTTAACCTATTTTAAAGAAGCAAACCAATTTGATCCCTACTGGCAAAAGCCCTTACTAAAAATCTCACGGATTGAAATCGCTAACAGTAATTACGATTATGCTCTCGCTGTTTTAAAATTAGCAGAAAAAGTAGGCGGAAAAACGAATTCCTTAGCAGCTGGAAAAGCACAGTATTTCAGCTATCGATATCAATTAGAGGCAGCAAGAGAGGAAGCTACTTTGATATTGCAGACTGACCCAAACCAGTTTGATATTCTGGTGGCACTGGGAATTGTTGAACTTAAAGCTGGAAATCATCAAGAGGCTTTAGACTTTTTTGCCCAAGCTTTAGCAATAGAGCCTAATTACTCTAAGGCCTATGTTTTTATGGCAGTAGCCCATCTTCACGCAAACGAAGTGGAACAGGCTATAGTCCAATTAGAAAGGGCTATTAAGCTTGACGACAAAGACCCATTACCGCACGTTGTCGCATCTCAAATTTTTTCTTCTAAGCTTGAAACTGGAAGGGCTATTTCCCATGCACGGCAAGCTATTGACCGCACAACTGAGCAAACAACTTGGGGTCAACTTGCCAACGACCAACAAGGTGGGGCTAATGTAGGGAGGCGGTTTTTGGAAGTCGGGCTTCCAAACCATGCAAAAGAGGCTTCACAAAATACCAAAAAATCTGATTGGGCTGGAAGTTATCTTTTTAGGGCAGCAACGGCGCCAAGTTCTCTTGAGCGGAATTCGCAATACATCAGAGGATTTACATTAGACAGTCAAACGTTTGGCTCACAGAGAAATAAACCAGACGTGATTTCGAGACCTGGCGATTACGGTTATAGGCAAATCAAAATCGGATTAGGCGAAGAAAATAATGATATTTCTTTTAAAGTTGGCACAAATGGAAGGCGAATCGACGGTGATAAGGAATTTAGCTATTTAACAGATTTAGGTTTTTTTGCCACTGAACGAGATGCGTATTATGCATCTGATGATACAGACGTGTCTAAATTTGGACTTGGTTTTATTGGGTTAGGCTGGAGAGAGGGTTTTGATAAAAACAGATTTTTCACAGCTAATATAGTTCCTTTTGAAACAGACGGCACATTCCCAATCAAGGATACCACGGCGCGTTTTGATATAGGTGCATCTGTGCGAAAGGATAAATCGATTTTCTTGAATAGTTGGGCTGCTGAGAGTGGAGATGCCCAAGTTTACATTGACGTTAGCGACAACTGCACTGGTATAGACAATATGAAAACCTCTGCCCTGGAATTTGGAATGAGTGAAATCGCGATTAATCTACCTATAGGAGAATTTTCATGGGCAGCAGAGGGTGCATATAGACAGGCTGAATCAGATTATTCAGTTAGTGGTCCTTCGGCTTCGTCCTGTACAGATTTGTCAAGTTCATTCTCAGATTATCAAGACCGCTCGGAGACGATAGTAAACAACGAATACGATTGGATGGTTTCTGCCAACTTAAAGCAAAAATCTGGTTCTCAAGAGTATGAATTTCGTTCTAGAGGCATTTTGTATGACAGAGATTTCGAACAAAAATTGACTTTAGATGCTGTGTCTCAAGATGGGGTGACCTCTAATGTTTCAGTATTGAAATTTAGGCCGGCTTTCGGAATTTCAAATTCTTCAGATACTCTTGGATATTCAATTGCTCTTATCCAAGACTACCATCCTTTAAAGCAGTCATCTTTATCAATAGATGACGTAGCAGGCGTTCCCACTCGATTTGAATTTATGAATTCAGGTGGGCATATTAATCAAGGATCAATTCACCTTAGATATAAATATTCGAAAAGAACCAAACTATTCGCAAATTTTGATTTCTTTGAGATTGAAAATAACCCGGTTTATTTAATTTTTAGAGAGCAGTGGAATGCGGATTTGCTTGAAAATTTTACGCTCGATAAATTCAATAATCCTAACGCAAATAAAATTTACACGCCTTCAAGCTACTTTGCGGCAGCTAGATTTAATATCGCTTCCCTCAAGGCAGAGACCATTATTAATGATGAATTGACAATGTATTCCGGTGTCGAATTTTCAGATGGAGAAGTAATAGATCATCCTGGATATGATGAGGATGGTGTATATGGGCGAGTGATAGACCTACCTGAGACTCTAGCACATATTGGGCTTACAAAAAATTATGGGGACTATTTTATATCTGGAATGATTTACGATATGAGTGGAATTGTTTCAACTGCTACCGGTGACCCTTACAATGAATATGGCCAAAAAATAAATTACACTAGGTCAATAGAAACAGGGGAATTTGCTGTTGATTTGACGAATAAGGGTGGCTATTCAGATGAGGTTAAATTGAGCTTAACATACAGGACATATTTTTAGTGAAAATAGGTAAACAATGGAAAGTGGCGATTGCCGCTACTGTCCTGGGGAATATTTTATCGTTTTTTGTTTTGCTGGGTCCCGCAGAGAGGCTAAACATAGACGTTTTAAACGTATTCATGCCATCTCTCGAAACGTCTGATGATATAGTAATTGTCGCTATAGACGAGACTTCTTTTTCAGCTTTTGAAACACAGTGGCCGTGGCCTCGAGAACTTCATGGTATGCTGGTTGAGAGATTAGTTGAGGAGGGCGCGCGCGATATAATTTTTGATGTGGTGTTTGCCGAGCCTTCAGAGCCCGAGTCGGATGGCTATTTTGCAGAAGCTATTTCAAGTGCGAAGAACGTAATTTTAGCGTCTGACTTAACTGCG
>CACFLG010000063.1 GCA_902567095.1 uncultured OM182 clade bacterium | reverse complement strand
AATCTATTTCCAAATTTATATCGAAACGATGAGAAGGAATTAACGCTTCCCAGAGTTTTTCAGATCGCGAATCTTGGAATTTCGCGACGAATCCTAATCTAGAAAAGATACTCTCGACTTTTGATTTTTCCACTGAGATACCAAGAACTCTCTCAATCTGGGTCTGACGGAGCTTGACCGTTCTGGCTTTCGGCAAACTTTCTTTATTCAGCTCTTTGGTTACAGGCCCTACTTCACCTCCCGCGATTTCTTGAAGCAACTGAATTGCTCTAGCCAACGCTAGTTCTTGGCCTTCCCAATCTACTCCTCGCTCAAATCTATGAGAAGCATCAGTAGACAAGCCGTGGGCTCTGGCTTTTCCTGACAAAGAGATTGGGAGGAAAAAGGCACTTTCTAAGAAAACGCTCCCAGTGCTTGCTGAAACAGAAGTTCTCTGTCCTCCCATTATTCCAGCTAACCCTATTGGACCAGCTTCATCAGTGATTAAGACCGAACCCTGTTCAATAGCAATCTCATTTCCGTCCAAAAGCCGAAGTTTTTCTAGCTCTGTTGATTTCCTAACGAAAATCTTTCCCTCCAATTTATCAAAATCATAAGCATGCAAGGGCTGCCCGAGTTCCAGCATCACATAATTAGTGACGTCAACTACTGGGTCGACGGAACGCATGCCAGCTCGTCTTAATTTTTCTTTCATCCAAATAGGCGTGGACGCATTCCGGTTAATTCCTTTTAAGACTTGTCCTATATATTTTGGACAGTCTCTGCAAACTAATTCTACCTTTTGCTCGTCGTGCACTTCAGCCTTAGACGACGAAAAATCAGGTCTCTTGATATCAATCCCATTTATGAATCCAACTTCCCTCGCGATACCGAGTATGGAAAGGCAGTCACCCCTATTTGGAGTTAAATCAACGTCGATTATGAAGTCGTTAAGGTTCAAATACTCATAGATCGAGACTCCAACGGGTGCATCTAACGAAAACTCTGCAATGCCAGAATGGTCTTCGCTCAGTCCTAGTTCCCTTTCGGAACACAACATCCCAAGTGATTTCGCACCCCTTAATGATGTTTCTTTTATTTTTTCTCCCGACGGGAGAACAGCACCGATACACGCAAGCGCTACACGTATTCCTGGAACTGCATTTGGAGCGCCACAAACAATTTGTAATTCTTCGCTGCCTGTGCTGACTAAACAAATCTTGAGATTTTCTGCATTCGGATGAGAGTCTATCGAGATTATTTCTGCGAAAACTACGTTCTCTAGTTTGCCCGAAACGGAATGCACCGAATCGACTTCTAATCCTGCCATGGTAAGCTGATTAACGAGGCCTTCTGTATCGTTTCTGGGATTTACCCACTCACGCACCCACCTCTCGCTGAACTTCATCGGGAACCTACCTAAATTGATCTAAAAATCGTAAATCGTTGTCTAAATAGTATCTTAAGTCGCTAATGTTATAGCGCAACATGGCCAACCTGTCTGGCCCCATACCAAAAGCAAGCCCGGTATATTCCTCTGAGTTGATCCCTGCATACTCCAATACTCTGGGGTGCACCATCCCAGAACCCATCACTTCGAGCCATCCAGTATGGCTACAAACTCTACAACCTTTTCCATCGCAATTGACACATGAGACATCTACCTCAGCCGATGGTTCAGTGAAAGGGAAATAAGACGGTCTGAATCTAATTTCAAGACCTTCTTTCTCAAAAAAAGCTCGCAAGAACTGGATTATCATCCCCTTCAAGTCAGCAAATGTTACGTTAGTGTCGACAACAAGGCCTTCAACTTGGTGGAACATGGGTAAATGGGATGGATCAGGTTGATCAACCCTATAGACTCGACCAGGACAAATTATCTTAATCGGGGGTTTTTGCTCTTCCATCACTCTCACTTGGACAGGGGAGGTGTGAGTCCTTAGCAATAATTCTTTATTGAAGTAAAAAGTATCATGCATAGCTCTCGCTGGGTGATGCTTAGGAATATTCAGCGCTTCGAAGTTATGATAATCATCTTCTATCTCGGGACCTTCAACGACTGAAAACCCAATGGAGGAAAAAAAATTTTCAATCCTATTGAGAACTTGCGATATTGGATGCAAGGCTCCGGTCGAGGACCCGATTCCAGGCAACGTGATGTCTATAAATTCTGATTTTTCTTTATCTTCTTCAACCCGTGCTCTTATTTCAAGCTTCCTAACTTCGAGAAGTTCAACTAACTCTTTTTTCTGTTCATTAATCAATGCGCCTTGAGAAGGCCGCTCTTCTGGAGGTAGTTTCCCCAATTCTTTTAGAAGTGCGGAAAGTTCGCCTTTTTTTCCTAGATATTTTACTCGAGTCAAATCCAAAGAAGTCAGATCATTCGCGGAAATGATATCTTTTTTCGCTCTTCCGAGAATGTTTTCTAGAGTCGCCACAGTGCCTAGTCTACTTTTTCAAAAAGCCTTGGAAATCGATTTCTCTCAAGCAGCTTTGGATTCTTTTACCTTCTCAGCAAGAGCGGAGAAAGCCTCTTTTTTGTTGAGAGCTAAGTCCGCTAAAACTCTCCTATCAATTTCTACGTTATGTTTCTTCAAGCCATCGATAAATACACTGTAAGATAAACCAAATTCTCTGGCCGCAGCATTGATCCTTTGAATCCAAAGAGCTCGGAACATTCTTTTTTTAACTCGCCTATCTCTGTATGCGTATTGCCCCGCCTTAGTGACAGCTTGCTTTGCCACTCTATAAATCCGGGACCTTGCTCCATAGTAACCCTTTGCCGCTTTCAAAACCTTTTTGTGCTTTCTATGGGTTGTCACACCTCTTTTAATTCTTGGCATATCTTATTCTCCCAGTAAGCGTTTTATTAACGGGGCATCAGATGCAGCAACGTCTTTCATTCCTCTGAGGTGACGCTTACGCTTAGTGCTTTTTTTTGTCAAAATATGATTTCTAAATGACCTGCGATGCTTGTAGCCTTTTGCAGTTTTTTTAAACCTTTTAGCGGCTCCGCTACTTGTTTTTAATTTCGGCATTGTATTAACCTTTCTTAAGCTTATTGTTATATCTTGCCAAGATCCTATTTAACCTAGTTTCCTAATTGGGCAAGAATTAATGCGGTCACTGTCCGCTTGTTTTATCTGAGGTTGAAACCGCTTTCTTCTTTCCATTCGGCGCTAACACCATTGTAAGCTGCCTCCCTTCCATCTTAGGAAACATCTCCACGGTTCCAATCTCTAGTAAATCTTCTTCTACTCTCTTCAAAAGCTCCATTCCTAGCTCTTGATGCGCCATCTCTCTTCCTCTGAATCTGAGGGTAACTTTAGCTTTGTCACCATCGTTTAAAAACCTAGTAAGATTCCTTAGCTTCACTTGATAATCGCCTTCATCGGTTCCAGGACGAAATTTCATCTCCTTAACTTGCATTCTCCGCTGTTTTTTCTTCGCAGCTGCTTTTCCTTTCTTCGCCTCGAAAACGTGCTTCCCATAATCTAATATCTTGCAAACTACCGGGTCTGCCAAAGGAGCTATTTCTACCAAATCAAGTTTTTCTGACTTCGCCTCCTTTAAGGCCTCTTCTATCGGCACGATGCCTACTTGCTCACCGTTCGCCCCAATTAATCTAACCGTTGAAACGTCAATCTCTTCGTTTATGCGAGATTTTTTCGAGTTTTCTTTGATACACTTATCTCCTTGAAATCAGCTGAGGTCGCGGATTATATCAAAATCCTAGGATTCGTCATTACTATTTATCCATCTCTTGGCTTTAATATGCTTTTCTAAAAGCGAAACAAATTCTGCTTTGGTCATTGTTCCTAAATCGTCGCCATATCGTGTCCTAACAGACACTTTATAATCCTCAACCTCTTTGGCTCCAACCACCAACATAAACGGAACTCTTTGGATGGTATGCTCCCTTATTTTGAGCCCGATCTTCTCATTTCTAAGATCTGCCTCTACCCGAAACCCTTGTTTGGCGAGCATTTCTAAAAGACCAGCTGTATATTCTTCCTGTCCTGCAGAAATATTACAAAGTATCGCTTGGACAGGGGAAAGCCAAACTGGCAAATCGCCCGAATAGTTCTCGATTAATATCCCTGCGAACCGCTCTAACGAACCAAAGAGAGCACGGTGCAGCATGACTGGACGCTTATCCCGATTACCTCTTTCATCAACATAAGTAATATCAAATCTTTCCGGTAAATTCATATCAACCTGCAGAGTTCCGCACTGCCAATCTCGACCAATAGCGTCACGCAACACAAACTCTAATTTCGGACCGTAAAAGGCTCCTTCTCCTGGGAAAAGAACGTATTCTAGCTCCATCATATCGAGTGCATTAGTCAAAGCTCCCTCAAGCTTATCCCAAATCTGATCACTGCCAATCCTCTTTTCGGGTCTAGTAGAGAGCTTAATAACAACATCTTCAAAACCAAAATCTTTGTAGATATCTAATACAAGTGCCACTACATCAATGCACTCTTGCTCCATTTGCTCTTCAGTGCAATAAATATGCGCATCGTCTTGAGTGAAATGACGAACTCGCATCAAACCATGTAACGCGCCCGAGGGCTCGTATCGATGAACCTTTCCAAACTCTGCCATACGCAAGGGCAAGTCCCGATAACTTTTTAGCCCTTGCGCAAACATAGACACAGAGCCAGGACAATTCATTGGCTTCAGGGCGAAAATGCGATTGTCCTCTGTTTGAGTCGAAAACATATGTTCACGATAGTTAAACCAATGTCCTGAAGTTTCCCACAAACCGCGGTCCATTACGTCCGGAGTGTTCACCTCTACATACCCCGCCGCTCTCTGACGCCCTCGCATATAATCCAATAACTCAAGAAACAAAGTCCAACCCTTGGGGTGCCAAAACACCGATCCAGGTGCCTCATCACTGAAATGGAATAGATCTAGCTTCCTGCCTAACCTACGATGATCGCGCTTCTCCGATTCCTCAACTCTTTTTAGATAAGCTTGCAATCCCTTCTTGTCAGCCCAAGCGGTGCCGTAGACCCTTTGAAGCATCTCATTTTTTGAGTCTCCTCTCCAATATGCTCCCGAGACTTTGGTAAGCTTAAAGTTCTTTAAGAATCGAGTGTTTGGCACATGCGGACCTCTGCACATATCTAGATACTCTTCGTGATAATAGAGACCCATTTCTTGCTCTTCGGGCATATCCTCTATTAGTCGCAATTTGTAATCTTCTCCTCGGACAGTGAATTCTTCGATAACTTTCTCTCTCCTGACCATCCTCTTGATGACATCATACTCAGTTGAGATCAACTCCTTCATTCGATCTTCAATTTTTAATAAATCTTCGGAAGAAAACGGCGTAGTTGTAGAAATATCATAGTAGAAGCCATCCTCTATTACCGGGCCAATCACCATTTTTGCTTCGGGAAAAAGTTGCTTAACTGCGTGGCCAATAAGATGAGAGCAAGAATGTCTGATTATCTCAACACCTTCATTATCTTTTGCAGTTATGATTCGGACATACGCGTCTTGCTCAATCAGGTCGCTCGCATCGCACAGAGAACCGTTTACTTCTCCGGCTATAGTCGCTTTCGCTAACCCCGGCCCAATCATCTTTGCGATATCGTGAACCGTAGTCGGGCTCGAGACATCCCTCTTGCTTCCATCGGGAAGCGTAATGCTTATCATGACTTGTCCTGATTTATAGCTAAATTAGATTGCATATCTCTTCTGACTCTAACACCGATTATGGTAGGAATGGTCGGATTCGAACCGACGACCCTCGCCTTGTCGAGACGATGCTCTAACCAACTGAGCTACATTCCTAATCGATAACTCTAATATTCTGGTGCAGAGTGTACATAACCTTGTCGATAAAAAGAAGATCGAGCCCGCTGCATAAAGCTTTAGAGGTAACTTGAAAAAAGTTGAGTCAACTTTTCAATCTTTCTAGAGCTTTACTAGAACCGACCGCAATTCTTCGATCTTATCTCTTGTTTTGGCGGCGTCTTCAAACTTGAGGTTTTTAGCATATTGAAACATCTGTTTTTCTAAAGATACGATGTCTTTACCAATTTGCTCGGCACTAACAAATGTATTCCCTACAGCTTTCCCCTCCGTTCTTACTGACTCTTTTCTTTTCTTTGAACCCCTCACAACGTTAAGTCCTTCCAGGACGTCGGAAACTTCTCGTTTAATTCCCTTAGGGACAATATTGTTTTCAAGGTTGTGTTTTAGCTGTTTTTCTCTTCTCCTTTCGGTTTCTCTGATCGCTCTTTCCATTGAGTCGGTTTTTTTGTCAGCGTATAGGATCGCTTTGCCATTTATATTTCTCGCCGACCTTCCAATAGTTTGAATAAGTGATCTTTCTGAACGCAAATAGCCTTCCTTGTCGGCATCAAAGATAGCGACAAGTGATACCTCTGGCATATCAAGGCCTTCCCTTAGCAAATTGATTCCAACCAAGACATCGAATTCTCCCAACCTTAAATCCCTAATAATCTCAATTCTCTCAACGGTATCGATATCTGAATGCAGATATCGTACTCGAACGCCGTTATCACTCAAATAATCTGTCAAATTTTCGGCCATACGCTTTGTTAAGGTTGTAATCA
>CACFLG010000062.1 GCA_902567095.1 uncultured OM182 clade bacterium | reverse complement strand
TAAAAGTTCGCTCGGAGAGTGGCCCTTTCTGCGCCTTGACCCAGACTTTGATGAATATATACCTCTAATCCTTACTGCTTTTGGTCCAAATTCGCTTGCTTTGGGAGGACGAGCCTTTGACGCGGTAGTCCTTCACACTTTTTTTACAGAAGAAACGACTGCAAGGTGTGTCAAAAGCGTAAAAACAGCCGCTGCAGAGTCTGGTAGAGATCCGGCCGACGTCAGGGTATGGTCCTGCTTGGCTGTTGTAGGAGATCATTTGCCATTGGAATTGCAGTTAAAAAAAACCGTCGGACGAATGGCAACTTATCTTCAAGCATATGGAGACCTGATGGTCCGAACAAACCAGTGGAACCCCAAGTATTTATCTCGGTTTAGAGACAGCGAAATTATAAAAAATTTTCAGGGTGCCATTGATCAAAAAGCATCTTTTCAAGAACTAGAGAATATAAACGAGCTGATCCCGAATAACTGGCTATCGAATGCTGCTCTAGGCACCCCAAAGGAATGCGTTAGAGTCATAAACAGACAATTTGAGCTCGGGTGCGATGGAGTGATTCTTCACGGAGTATCGCCGCAAGAACTTTTGCCAATCTTGGAAGAGTATAAACTTCAGAGAGACGCAGGACAGTTTTCTCATTTGCCTAATAATCCAGGTTTGCCTCCAAGTATGTTCGACACTCAGATCTAGTTTGTTCCTAGAGGAAAAGAAAAAGCCAGGACAAGAATTTTTTTACAAATCCTTAATTAAATCGATCAATTCCTCTACTGAACCAACAATATGATCCGCACCCGCTTCCGAAAGCTCCTCTCTGTCGCGATAACCCCATAATACTCCGATGCTCTGAGCTCTTGCATTAATTGCAGTTCTAATGTCAGTCGCCGTATCTCCAATCATATAAGTTTTGCTTATCTTGCAACCTGCATTCCCAGCTATTTTCAGAAGAGCTGATGGTTCTGGTTTCAATCCGTCCTCTGGTTTATACCCCGAAATAATATCGAACGAATTCGGAAAAAATTTTTCAACGCAGGATTTGGTAAATGCGTCATCTTTATTAGAGAGAACTGCCAAACAATTTTCTTTTGAGGCGATCTTAAGCAGGGCTGTAATATCCGGAAAAGGTTTTGTTTCTTCCCAAAAGGTCCCATAGGCTTCCCTAAACATGGCTAAACAGGCGGAGACTTCTTCAGGTTTTCGATAATTTTTCGGCAAACATCTTTTTGCTCCCTCTTGAGCCCCGTCACCAATTATGTATTTATAATCTGTTACAGGGTGTATAGGGTGCCCCATTTTTTGTAGAGCCCAGTTGAAGGATTTAGCAAGGCTGGGCAAGCTATCAAGAAGAGTGCCATCAAGGTCAAAAACTAATAGATTATTCCTCGTCATTGTCCAACGACTCCTCATAGACGTGATCCTTTATTAAAATCTCGTTGAGTGAGATTTGGGACTCGACGCTTTGCAGAAAAACTCGCTCTTTCAGGAATTTCGGGGGGTCGTTGGATCCCGCTTCCGCAGATTTTTTTAGAAGCCCCTCGTAGCCGATTAAACCTGTAATAATCTGGTGGGCTTTAATTCTTCCCGAATTAGATCTTAACGCCTGCAGGCTTAGGCTCTCTGATTTCCGAAAAAGTCTTTCCACAGCGCGAAAACTGATCTCTTCTTCTATAATCTCATTCTCGATGAATCCTTTGACGGTTTGACTAAGGTTCTTAGAAAGAAGTATTCCTGAAAGCCACTGCTGGAGGAGGCATGCGGTTGAGAAGTATTTCGAGAGATATTCTTCTGCGAAACCACTTTCTCCAAGACGGAATTTTTTCTTTTGGCAGATCACATAAAGAGAGCTGTCTTCCTGAGCCAAAAAAAATCCTTCACTATCGGGGTTATGGTGGATTCGCCAGGCACATAGATTTCTAATCAGGTTTTCCAGCAGAAAAAGTTTATCTTCGTCCAAACTAAGATTTATTATCAAAGGCGCTCCCAAAGATAAGGTCTCTGGAAAGATTGGACATTTGTATTCAGCGAGAGCCTTAATAACAATCAATTGTTCCCGACGGTTCCAGCCTCGTCCTCCCAAGTGCTCTGGCCAATCCAGTCTCAACAATCCCGCTTTATCCATTTCTTCAAAAAAGGTTCTCGTTTCCAGAGAATTGTGAAGCTCACAAAAGGTTTTAATTTCTGCTTCTAGGTCTTTGTGCTCTGCTTTTCGTTCATCTTTCACCTTATTGATTTCATCCCAATAAAAGGTCTTTGGCCGCGTTAATTTTGGCTGCGAGGAACGTTGAACCTCCGCGATCTGGATGGACTCCCTGCATAAGTCTCTTGTGCGCAGCAACTATCTCTTTGTCTGACGCGTCTTGGGATAAACCCAGAATCTCGAATGCTTGCTGCTCGTTCATATCAGAGGAGAGGGTTTCGCTTGATTTGCTGCCGGTCTCTTCTAGGACTTCTTCCCACTCCGGGCGCTCTCGTTCGAGATAGGCATGCATTAAGTTAAGTGAGTCTGAGTCGGACTCTATTTCACTCAAGATCTCCTTAATTTCGTCTATAGACAGTAGAGAAAGTTTTTTTCCTTCGTAGTGTCCTCGGAGCATCTGCCCGTCCATCGAGCCAGTAGCATGGTCTAGTTTCATGTGAATAAAAGAAGTTTTTATCTCGCTTGAATCTCTTGGGGTAGACATTGTATTCCCGAATAGACTGCTCGCATTTCGAAAAATTGACGCGATTTGGGCGCCTCGCATAAAAATTCCAAATATCCGGACTAAAAAAGGAAGAGCTGCTCCCAGAAGAGCGAATATCGGATGAAGGCGGCCGGTAATCGCAAGAAATAAAACCCCGAGTCCCAAAAGACATAGTGCGTATATGATTTGAAAATGTTTTGTGGAGAGTTTTTTCTTCTCAAAGATTTTTTTTAGGACCAGGAAAGTTAAAATTGGAACGGTTATTATCGAGATAAGGATGCCCAAATATTTGCCTCACTTCCTTAGTTGGAGAGTTAAAATCTTTCGGCTACGGTCGCTTTTTTCAAACTTTTCTAAAGCTTTATGCCCACCGGCGACGAAGACAGCGACTGATGATAAAAGGTCTTGGAGCTCCTTTACGCTCCCAGAATTGAATGGTGCATACGCGCCTCCGCTTAAAAGAGCAACTTGTTTGAAAATAGACATAACAGCGCTATTGCTTCCCTCTTGAAACATGAAGACGGGTATGTTGAAGACACCAAATTGGCCGGCTAAATAACAAAGTTCGTCAGCATTTTCCTCTAAAGCGTCGCCAACGAACACTAACGCCCTGATTTTTTGTGTTCGGTGTTCTTCAAGGGCATGTTTAAAAATCTTCGCTATTTGCGTATGCCCACCGAGGCAACTGACGTTGGCCATTTCTTTAATTAATTCTTCTCCAGAAGATGACCAGCCCGAATAATGGAATTCATTGAAGCCTCTGTAGTAGCAGAGTTGAACATTTATCGCACCTATGTCATCTGTTGCTCTGAACATTTTGCTTTGAATTTGACATGCGTTGTCCCAGGTTCTCTCTCTGGACGCTGTTGCGTCCATTCCAAAGACTAACCTGCCGGTGCTTTCTCTCTGGATTCGAGATGGCGTTTTCTTCACTTGTGCTAGGAAATCTCCTACCTTCTCGGAATTCGTTTTTGGAAGATTTTTTGGTTCTTTCATAAAAACTGGCTTTCAAAAATTGAGCTATAATGTGATTCTCTAATTGTAACCTGTAGATCTTATCGTTAAAAATGAAAAAATTGACCGTAGCGACCTCTAGCGCAGCACTTTTTGACTTGGAACAGAGCGACAGAGTCTATAAAGAGGAGGGATTAGAGGCATACTCTAAGTATCAGCGTGCTAGAGAGCACGAGCCTCTTGCTCCTGGCAGGGCTTTTTCTTTAATAAAGAAATTACTTAACTTAAACAGTCTGCTTGAGAATCCGGATCGTGTTGAGGTGATTTTACTATCACGAAACACATCTGACACCGGTTTACGGGTTTTTAAATCAATAGAGCACCATAATTTATCTATAAGCCGTGCCGCATTCTCTGGCGGAACAAAACCGCACCGGTATATGGCTGCGTTCGGGGTAGACCTTTTTCTCTCAACCGAACGGGCAGATGTAGTCGAAGCTCTAGAAGATGGGAAAGCAGCCGCGAGCATTTTGTCCTCAAGCCTTCCTTCATCGAAAAGAGGAGATATTCGTTTTGCGTTCGACGGCGACGCTGTCTTGTTCTCTGATGAGGCGGAAGAGGAATATCAAAAAAACGGCTTAGAAGATTTTCTAAGTACTGAAAAAAAATTAGCTAATGTGCCTCTCCGAGGCGGTCCCTTTAGATCTTTTGTTGAGTCGCTAAACCAGTTAAAGAGTGAATTTATTGGAGATACGAATCCAATAAGGACAGCCTTAGTTACAGCGAGATCTTCACCGGCTCACGAAAGGGTAGTCAAGACTTTGCGTTCTTGGGGTATGTCAGTAGATGAGAGTTTGTTTCTCGGGGGCATGGAAAAAGCAGCATTTTTGAATTCCTACGGGGCCGATATTTTTTTTGATGATCAGGCTGAGCATTGCCGTATCGCGAGCGAGACGGTTTTAGCCGGGCACGTCCCTTCGGGGGTGAAAAATCCCACTTAATATTCTAAAATCGTATTAATAGGATAGCATTAATAACATTTAATAATAAAGATAAGATATTTCAATGAAATTACAGCAACTGAGGTATATCTGCGAGGTCGCAAAATATGACCTCAACATTTCAACCACAGCTTATGCTTTGCATACCTCTCAGCCGGGAGTCAGTAAACAAATAAGAATGCTGGAAGAAGAATTGGGCGTTCAGATTTTTGCTCGCAATGGAAAAAATCTGACACACATTACCCCCGTTGGAGAAGCCATTATAGAGCAAGCTAGGGAGGTGCTTGGTCGTGTGGGCGGGATTCAGAGAGCAGCAGAAGAGTATACCGACGAGAGAAAAGGAAGTCTTAGCATTGCCACGACGCACACCCAAGCGAGGTACGCGCTACCGCCGGTGATAAAAAATTTTATCGAAGAATATCCAGAAGTGTCCTTACATATGCACCAAGGTAGTCCCGAACAAATAGCCGAGATGGCATCGAAAGGTGAAGTAGATTTTGCGATTGCAACAGAAGGTCTGAATCTATTTGAAAACCTTGTTATGTTGCCGTGCTATAAGTGGAATCGCGCGGTTATTTTCCCAAGGACTCACAAGCTAGCAAGAGAGCAAAAAATCACCCTCAGGATGATAGCGGACTACCCTATAGTTACATATGTGTTTGGTTTTACGGGTCGATCGAAATTAGATGAAGCCTTTAGAAGCCAAGAGCTTCATCCTAATGTGGTGTTCACCGCAACTGATGCAGATGTCATAAAAACCTATGTGCGTTTAGGTTTAGGAATCGGCATTGTGGCGGGAATGGCTTATGATCCTGTTGAGGACGCTGATTTGATCTATGCAGATGCGAGCACCCTATTTCCGCCAAGCACCACGATGATTGGTGGCCGAGAGGGCAACCTGTTAAGAGGTTATATGTGCGACTTCATTAAATTATTTGCTCCTCACCTTGATAATGGATTGATTAGCCGAGCTTTTCTTGATCCGAAAAACCCAGAAATTATTGATCAAATGTCTGGCTTAGATTTGCCTCTCAGATGATTTTATTTCTTGTTATAATTTCGCTCAAAGAGATTCGAGAGATGCGATAGAAAATGGACCTAGTATGTTTGGACTTGGAAGGAGTTCTTGTCCCCGAGATTTGGATTGAGTTTTCTAAGTTCACCGGCATAGAAGAGCTTAACCTGACGACTCGAGATATTCCTGATTATGATGTTCTGATGAGTAAGCGTTTAAGCACCCTTAGAGAGCACGGTTTGACGCTTTCTGCTATTCAGGAGGTGATTGTTCAGCTTGATCCTTTACCAGGAGCAAGAAGCTTTTTGGACGGAATAAGAACGGATTATCAACTGGTTATCCTTTCTGACACTTTTTATGAATTCGCGTCTCCTCTAATGAAAAAACTTGGCTGGCCGACGCTTATGTGTCACAGGTTAAATCTCTCTGGAGATGGCATAATTGAAGGTTATCAACTTCGGCAACAAGATCCAAAGAGAAAAGCAGTAGAAGCCTTAAAAAGCCTAAATTATAAAGTCATAGCGGCGGGCGACTCTTATAATGATACCACCATGCTGGCTGAGGCGGACGCAGGCTTTTTGTTTCGAGCTCCAGATTCGGTAATTTCTGAGTTTCCTCAGTATCAGGTGACCTCCGATTATAATGAGTTACGAACTTTGTTCGACAATGCTTCAAATCAATTCAAGAGCCGATAATCATTTAAGCTAAGTAATCAGATATAATCAGACAGTCGGTGAGCAATGGGAGAGCGTTATGTCCGCTGGAAAAAAGTTACGTCAGGCCCTGGTCGAGGAATCGCCACTGCAGGTGGTAGGGACCATAAATGCATACTCAGCTATGATGGCTGAAAAGGTTGGGTATAGAGCTATTTATCTGTCGGGCGCGGGAGTAGCAAACGGGTCCTTTGGGCTTCCTGATCTCGGGATGACTTCGTTGAACGATGTGCTCGAGGATGTCAAAAGAATCACTGGCGCCTGTAATCTCCCCCTTTTAGTGGATATAGACACTGGATGGGGAGGTGCATTTAATATCGCGAGGACAATAAAAGATATGACACGTTCAGGAGCTGCCGGTGCGCACATTGAGGATCAAGTGGCACAAAAACGCTGCGGGCATCGTCCAAACAAAGAAATTGTTAGTTGTGAGGAGATGGAGGACCGAATTAAAGCTGCGGTCGATGCGAAACTAGACCAGGATTTTCTTTTGATGGCAAGAACCGATGCTCTAGCAGTTAGTGGATTGCAAGAGGTGATAGATCGAGCCGGAAGGTTTCAGGAGGCCGGAGCAGACGCAATTTTCGCTGAGGCCATGACTGAATTATCGATGTATGAAAAAGTGGTTCAGTCGGTAGATGTTCCCGTCCTGGCAAATATAACAGAATTTGGCTCAACGCCACTTTATACCTTGGAAGAATTGGGCAGCGTAGGTGTAGCAATGGCCC
>CACFLG010000061.1 GCA_902567095.1 uncultured OM182 clade bacterium | reverse complement strand
CCATTTTCTCCAGCTCCCTGACCTCCACGGTGTACTACCTTTTCCATTGCCTTTATGACTGAAATCCAATGCTTACTCATTATGTGATCGAGATTCTTTAGTGCTTTTGATTTAGTAGCGTTTATACGATCGCTGCCCGACCTTAAAAGCCTAGGGGCAATCCACGCACCTCTGTTGGCTATCAAGGATATTGACGTTGCTAATTGGAGGGGAGTAACTAACATATCACCCTGACCAATGCCGATATTTAGAGTGTCGCCAGGATACCAAGGGAACCCACGAACTCTTTTTTTCCAATCACGGGAAGGAAGTAATCCTTTTTTTTGCCTCAGGAAGATCAAGAATAGTATTCTCTCCAAAACCAAATAAAGATAGATCTCTACTAATGCTATCAATTCCTAATTTAACCGAGACATCATAAAAAAAGACGTTGCAGGATCGATAGATAGCTTTATCTAAGGTTACTTTTCCATGACCTCCCTCCCCCGTAACTTTCCAATTCCAGTCTCTATAAAGTCTTTCATCACCCGGCAACTGATACCACCCGGGGTCTTCGACCAAATAAGTCTCATCTATAACGCCAGCGCTCAGGGCTGAAAGGCCAAGCATTGGTTTAATTGTTGACCCGGGCTCATATTGACCCTGTATTGCTCGATTAAACAAGGGTGTGCTTTCGGAATCCCTTAATTTCGAATAAGTGAAATGGTCTATCCCGGTAACAAACAAATTAGGGTCGTAGCCTGGCTTGGATACTACAGCTAGAATACCTCCAGTCTTCGGTTCAATCGCTACCACAGCCCCGCGATTATTTCCTAGTGCGTCAAAGGCAACTTGCTGCAAACCACTGTCAAGATGAAGATGGAGATTACTTCCCGGAAGTGGAAGGCTATAGTCAAGGATCTTCATCACTCTTCCACGAGCATCTATTTCAACCCTTTGGTAACCAACTTCCCCCAAAAGATCTTTTTCATAATATTTCTCGACACCTATTTTTCCTACGTGATCAGTTCCCAAATAGGCGATGGGGTCGATAGATTTAGCATCTTTTTCATTTATTCGTCGAACAGAACCTATGGCATGAACCATTAGTTCTCCTTTTGGGTAATTCCTTACCAATCTGGCTTCTACTCGAACTCCAGGCATAGAAGATAAATCTACGCTTATTTTTGCTATTTCTTTTTGGGATAATTTGTAACGCAACGGGACTGACTCAAAAGCTCTATTTCTTCGAGCTAACTGCTTTCGGAATCTTTCTATCTCTCTATCACTTAGATTCAACATTTTATTCAACTTAAGAATAAGTTCCTCAAGATCAACAACAGCCTCAGGAGTAATAGCAAGATGAAAAGATGGAGAGTTGTCTGCTATCAATTCTCCATGCCGGTCGTATATAAGCCCTCGCATCGGAGGCAGAGGCTGCACTTGTATACGATTTTGATCTGAGAGCGTAGAAAACACTTCGTGCTGAATTATCTGAAGGTAAAAAAGACGAACAACCAACAAAATCAAAAGAAAAACCGCTACCGAAAATGCCAGTAAAACACGAGCTAGAAAAACTCTATTTTCTTTATCGTGATCTTTGAGAGCTAACGGTTCCATTGTTTTATCTGTGATAAGGGTGTTTGTTGTTTATCATAAAAGCTCTATACATTTGCTCTAAAAG
Source organism: uncultured OM182 clade bacterium (assembly GCA_902567095.1). Classification (GTDB taxonomy): domain Bacteria; phylum Pseudomonadota; class Gammaproteobacteria; order Pseudomonadales; family Azotimanducaceae; genus UBA9659. The sequence continues at coordinate 5,744 of CACFLG010000061.1, read as the reverse complement.
CACTAGCCTCGCTACTGCATGAGGCAAGGTCAACTTTGAAAGTGACCAGATAACATCCGAACGTTCCAAGAGAGCTGAACTTAGTCCTTCTGAACCTCCGATCAGAAACTGAAATTTACTTCTATTAAGGCTCCAGGTAATCATTTTCTGAGCAAAAATCTCAGAGGTCCATTGGACTCCGTGCTGATCCATCGCAATAATATATGAAGATCGATCGATAAAGGATTCTATACGTCTACCTTCTTCAATTTTTTTTTCTTGCGAATTCCTCTTTTTATTATTTTTTACAATGGCTATCTCTTTTAAACTTAGTTTACACTCATTGTCCAGTCGTTTCTGATACTCGTATAAAGCCTCTTTTATCCAGGCTGGATAAGAGGTTCCTATCGATATTATTTCTAGTTTCAACAAAGACTAAAGTTCTCTCGTAATTCTAACCATCTTGTTCTGTGTCAGCTCGGAAATCAGTTGCCCACAATTTCTCTAGATCATAAAATTTCCTAGTCTCTGGGAGCATTATATGAACGACTAAATCTCCAAGATCAATCAAAGTCCAGTCCCCTTCGCTGTAACCCTCAACACCTAAAATTTCTACGTCATTTTTTTTGGCGCTTACGACCAGGCTATCAGCAAGCGCACGAACCTGTCTTATGGTACTTCCAGTGACGATCAACATAATATCTGTAAAATCAGTCAGCTCGCTAACTTTCAAACAGCTAATATCTCTCCCTTTTACCTCATTTAAAGCAGATAGGGACAATTCCAGCAGCTCTCTAATTTTCATCTGATTATTTTAACCTACTTAATGCTTAGCTATATAGTCGATGTCGTTCAATATATTCCGCAACATCTGAATTAACCATCGAACTTAAATCTTCTCGTCTTCTTGCTGCCAAACGAACATCAGAGGAAGAGATTTTTGACTTTTTCAGAGACAAATAGAACAAACAGCCTCGATTAACATCAGAGAGATCAATAATGTTCTCTTTAAACTGAAACCCGAAATTTCTATTACTTGAAGTATCGAAAGTATATTGGCCGGGCCGGCTATATACAATCAAGTTTGAGTGCCTTGCAATTTGGTCCGATTGATGCCAACCGCCAAAGCTTTGCCAAGCATCCAACCCAACAACAAAATTCAGCGAAAAATTCTGGCCATACATCTTCCTATAAGATTTCAAGGTCTGAATAGAATACGAAACACCAGCTTTTTTTACCTCTATATCGTCGACACAAAAGTTAGGCCGTCCTTGAAGTGCTAAATTCAACATATCGATGCGCTCTGTTGCCGACGCTAGAGGCAAGCCCCTATGTGGCGGCTCTTTATTTGGGACAAAAACTATTTGCGCGTCTTTTTCTAAAACACCCAGTATCGACTCGGCTAGAGTCACATGACCGTGGTGGACAGGGTCAAAAGTACCACCAAAGATAAGGGTATCAATCATTCACGGATATGCCCATCACCGAATACGACATACTTTTGGGAAGTAAGCCCCTCTAAACCAACGGGGCCCCGTGCGTGAAGCTTATCAGTGGATATCCCTATTTCAGCACCCAATCCATACTCAAATCCATCCGCAAATCGGGTTGATGCATTTACAATTACAGAGCTTGAATCAATCTCATTTAAAAAGCGTCTTGCCACACTATAATTTTCTGTGACAATAGCATCGGTATGCTTCGAACCGAATCGATTAATGTGAGAAATAGCTTCGTCGATATTTTTTACTAACTTTAAAGATAATACAGGCGCAAGATATTCCTCAGCCCAATCACTTTGCAATGCTTTTTTTACATTGTTTTGGAGTTCAACTATTTCTAAAGATCGTTTACACAATCTTAACTCAACACCTTTAGCGAGAAAGCTTTCTACTAATTTAGGAAGAGTTTTTTCTGCAAGACCAATATCTAACAAAAGAGTCTCCATAGCGTTACAAACTCCAAATCTTTGAGTTTTAGCGTTAATCGCTATCCTTTCTGCTTTTGCTAGATCTGCATCCGAATGAATATAAACGTGACAGTTTCCGTCTAAATGCTTGATCAGTGGGATTTTAGCCTCTTTACTTAGAAGCTCTATCAGACTCTTCCCGCCTCTTGGAACAAGCACATCGACAAAGTCCTTCATGCCCACTAATTCTTTTACATATTTTCTGTCGACGCTCTCTAAAAATTGGACGCTGCTTTCATTTAAACCTGTTTTTTTCAATCCCTGTGAAATCGATTGCGCTAATGATCTGTTAGAGTGAAATGCCTCAGATCCTCCTCTAAGGACCACCGAGTTCCCAGATTTTAAGCAAAGCGCAGCAGCATCAACGGTTACATTTGGTCTAGATTCGTAGATAATTCCTATCACTCCTATAGGAACTCTCATCTTTCCAATTTGCAACCCGTTCGGCCGATACGATATCTGCTCCATGTTTCCTATTGGATCGGGTATAGCCTCTATTTGGTTAAGTCCATGAAGAATCATGTCGATACCATTATCAGTGAGTCTCAAACGATCAAGAGAAGCAGGATCTAATCCTTTTTTCTCAGCTGCATTCAGGTCTTTACCGTTGGCTTTTATTATTTTGGTTTTATTTTCGATGATAGAGCTAGAAATAGCTGACAATGCAAGGTTTTTTTTATCACTAGGAGTCTTTACTAGCTCGTCCGCAGCAGCCCTAGCTTTAGTTCCCACGGACAGCATGTATTCGCTAAGTTTCATAAAAATCTCTCTAACGTAAGAATCAGAATCATCGCGAAAGCCTATAAGCAGTCCGATAGATATTTTTGCATCTAGAAAGGTATATCATCATCGACCATATCAGAGGATGACAACGAAGACGGTTCTGCATTAGAAGAATTATTATTTTTCTCATAATCTGAATTTCCTCCTTTGCTGTCCAACATTTGCATTTCAGTTGCCACAATCTCTGTTGTGAAATGTTTTTGGCCCTCCTTTTCCCACTCCCTAGTTCTGAGCTCTCCTTCAACATAGACTTTAGAGCCTCGTTTTAAATACTCCCCAGCTATTTCACCTAGACGGTTAAAGAAGACTACTCGATGCCATTCTGTTTTCTCCTTTTGCTCTCCAGAGTCACGATCTTTCCAAGATCTGGAAGTCGCAAGAGACACGTTCGTTACTGCGCCACCACTTGGCAAGTATCTTGTCTCCGGATCTCTTCCTAGATTTCCAACTAGTATAACTTTATTGATACCTCTAGCCATGACCACCTCCTCTCATTTTACTTGGCCGCAATTCAATTTAAATCCGAGTCGTCGAATTGCTCTTGATCGACTTTCAGATAAACAACTTGTTCCTCTTCAATCAAGACTGCGTCTATAACTCCTCTTGACGATAATAACTCTTTCAAAACCTCTTTTGCAGGCTTCTCTGAAAAACCAGTAAGATCGACGACCCTGCTTCCCATGTTTTTGCTTCCTGGGTTTCCGAGAATTATTGTAAACCAGGCCAAGCATACCAACATGTTGATCAACATAAGTAAGGATATATCGCTATACATTAATATCCACCCACCGATAATGCCTCCGAAAAAAAAGCCAAGAAATTGACTGGTCGTAAAAAAACCTATAAAAGTGCCGCGCAAACCAGCTGGTGCGATTCTACCTACCTCTGACGGCAGCATTGTCTCTAACAAGTTGAACGCTGCGAAAAAAAGAAAGACGCCGAAAAGCACGGAGTAAAAAGACTGGGTTTGGCTGAGAAAAAAACAAGAGAGTATACTCAAACCAATCATAGTCAAAATGACCGTTTTTGTATTGCTTATGCGGTCCGAGAGGTAAATAAAAGGTGAAATAGAAAGTAAAGAGACTAGAAGCAGTAATACGTAATAATAAGAATGCTGATCTCTTTGGATTTGATTAGTGCTGTCAAACAGCAGCGGAAAAGCACAAAAACCGCTTATCAGCAAATAATGCAATATAAATGTACTCATATTCAAGCGCCATAAAGAAAGACTAGAAACAGCTCGTTTTACATCCGAAAATTGAAATTTGAGATCTAAATTTTGACTAAGGATTTGTGGAGAGGGAATTATAGTAAATAGAATCCCTAAACCGATTAGACCTGAGACAGCACTGAGAATAAAAATGGACTTGGCCCCATATTCGTTAAAAAGAATAGGGCCAATCAGCAGAGCTAATCCAAAGGACGAGGCTATCGCAGCCCCTATTAATGCCATAGATTTTGTTCTTTGCTCTAACCTCGTAAGATCAGACATGAGCGCAAGTAAAGTGCTAGCAATTGCGCCACAACCCTGAAGCGCTCTCCCTATAATTAACCAATATACATTTTCAGCTAGAGCAGCAACTGAACTACCAATGGTAAAAAGAACTAACCCCAAAGCGATAATTTTTTTCCTACCCACTCGATCAGACAGCATTCCAAAAGGAATCTGAAAAAGGCTTTGAGTTAACCCATGAATACCAATGGCGAAACCCATCAATAGAGTCGTGGATAATTTAAAATCATCACTAGCAAGAGGTAAAACAGGGATTACCATGAATAGCCCCATCATTCGTATAAGATAGAGCAACCCGACAGCAATTGAAGTTCGCAGCTCTTGTCTATTCATAAAAACTCAGAGTAAAAAAAGAAATGATTTGGGAAAGCAAGTATCACTGAATTTTTCAGCTTGCAGCTTTATAATAGCAGCTTTTATCGAAATCTATAATTTATCAATGCGCATATCTCTGCAGTAAGGGAGAGCTGCAAAATTATCAAAAACACTTATTAGAACGAAACCCGGTTGGCACGATGAAAAATATTACTATCGAAGGAGCGAAAACACACAATCTAAAAAACGTGAGCTTAAAGATACCCAGAGGGAAATTAACAGTAATAACAGGACTTTCAGGGTCCGGCAAATCGTCACTGGCTTTTGATACCTTGTATGCCGAGGGACAGAGACGTTACGTAGAGTCCTTATCTACTTATGCTCGACAATTTTTGTCATTAATGGAACGCCCAGAGGTGGATTACATAGAGGGCCTATCTCCTTCCGTAGCAATAGAACAAAAGTCGTCAAATCATAATCCAAGATCTACGGTAGGCACTATTACGGAGATATACGACTATCTCCGTCTATTATTTGCAAGGGTTGGAGAGCCTCACTGCCCAATTCATGAGACCAAGCTTGAATCTCAAACAATCACTCAAATGTTAGATAAGATCCTCGAACTAGAAGACGGGTCGAGGATAAACCTGCTAGCTCCGATAGTAAGAAATAAAAGAGGGGAACACCATAAACTCCTAGAGAATCTTTCAAGAGAAGGGTTCATTCGAATAAGAGTGGATGGCGAGATACACGAAATTGACGAAGCGCCGAACTTCGAGAAAAATTCTAAACACACCATTGATGTTGTGGTTGATCGGTTCAGAGTTAGGCCGGAAATTCGGACGCGGGTGTCCGAATCTTTAGAGACAGCTCTCCGGCTCTCTGGAGGACTGGTACAGATTGAATTAGACGGAGAAGAGAAAGACGATATTATCTTCTCAGCCAAATTTTCTTGCAAATCTTGTGGATACTCGCTTCCTGAACTAGAGCCCCGAATTTTTTCTTTCAATAATCCTGCGGGCGCTTGCAAGATCTGCGATGGTCTGGGGACAAAAGAATACTTCGATCCAGAAACTGTGTTGGTGGATTCGCATCTATCTATTGCTGAAGGGGCTATCAAAGGATGGGATAGATCCAACGAATATTACTTCCAAATGATCGAGAGCCTTGCGCATCATTTCGATA
>CACFLG010000060.1 GCA_902567095.1 uncultured OM182 clade bacterium | reverse complement strand
GCATGCTTAAAGGAGATATTTCGATAGCCTATATCTCCCAGTATTCGCCGAGCTCTTTTTATAAGCCCAGATATTCTTTCTACACTGAAAACTTCCTCAACTAGCTCAGCAAGAACGGCAGTTTGGTAGCCTGACCCAGTGCCAATCTCTAGTATCTTCTGTATCGGCGGTCCAGAAAGAAGTGTTTCCGTCATTTTCGCGACAACGTAAGGTTGGGATATGGTCTGGTTAAAGCCTATCGGCAGAGACGTATCTTCATAAGCTCTGTGCGCGAGAGCTTCGTCAACAAATAAGTGTCTTGGAATTTCGTTTATAACATCGAGCACCTTTTCATCAGAAATTCCTTGCTCGCGAAGACGAACAATAAGCCGGTTCCTGGTCCTTCGCGAGGTCATGCCAAGACCTTCTTTCTTTTGTTTTAAATCCAAGCCAAGACTCCTTTAAATTCTTTTCCGATGACAAAATCTTCATCTTCCTCTTGCATAGATTCTAGAACGTGCCGAACCTTTCGGCTCAGATAGTTTGCTCCGACAAAAATCTTAATTCTCCGGAAGAATATACAAGATTTCGCCATCTTGAATCATGCCTAGGTCTGATCGAGCGATGGCCTCTATTGCTTGGGTATGATCCTTAAGATCGACTATTTCCGCCCGCAAGGCAGCGTTCCGCAATTTTTTCTCTACATTCGCTTTTTCTTCTTTTTGGAGCCTTGTTTCCAGAAAATGGATATGTCCTATGCTCCCCTCGCCAATCCAAAGCCGGTATTGCAGTCCAATGATGCAGAAAGATAAAAAAGTCACCAATAGCCTAAAACCAATACTCATCACTAACCTAACTTCTTCAAACCGAACGGGGCAGAGCTATACTCTTCTATTCGTAAAAGTCTGTTGTACTTGGATATTCTGTCAGATCGTGAGAGAGAACCTGTCTTAATCTGACCGGCACCGGTCGCCACTGAGAGGTCGGCAATAAACGTATCTTCCGTTTCACCAGATCTATGAGAGATAACGGTACCGTATCCCGAATCCTTTGCGATTGAGATAGCTTCTAAGGTCTCTGTCAGAGTCCCAATTTGGTTAGGCTTGATCAAAATAGTATTGGCCACCCCCTGTTCAACGCCATATCGCAAAAGGCTGGGGTTTGTTACAAAAAGATCATCGCCGACGAGCTGAATGTGACCAAGCTTTTCAGTAAGTAGTTTCCAGCCTGCCCAATCTTCCTCATCCATTCCATCCTCAATCGAGCTGATAGGATGCCTTTTCGAGAGGCCGTAAAGATAATCAGAAAATTCTGATGAGTTATACACTTCGCCTTCCATCCTATAAAAATCGGACTCGAAAAACTCCGTCGCCGCACAATCAAGCGCAATATGAACATCTTTTCCAGGAACATAGCCCGTTTTTTCGATTGCCTCCAAAATAACCGCTATCGCTACTTCGCTGCTTGGTAGGTTAGGAGCAAAACCACCCTCATCTCCGACTGTCGTTTGTAAGTTTTTTTCCTGAAGAACTTTTTTAAGGGAGTAGAAAATCTCAGCGCCACATCTCAAAGCGTCAGAGAAACTTTTAGCACCTGACGGTTGAATCATAAACTCCTGAATGTCTATGTTGTTGTCCGCATGCTCCCCCCCCATTTATAATGTTCATCATCGGAACAGGCATTACGAAATTCTCTTGGCCAGCACTGAGTTGAGCCAACCGTTCATATAATTCCAGCCCCATTCTTTTAGCAGATGCCGCTGCTAACGCGAGAGAAACGGCGAGTATGGCATTCGCTCCCAGCACTGACTTATTTTCAGTTCCATCAAGCTCACACATAGTCCTGTCTGCGAGTGCTTGATCAAGTCCATTAAGACCCAAAAGCGATGATCGAATCTGCGTGTTAATGTTTCCTGCGGCTTTGAGAACGCCTTTTCCAAAGTACCGGTTCTTATCTCCATCTCTCAGTTCAATAGCTTCTTTTGAACCAGTAGATGCTCCCGAGGGCACGCAAGCTCGCCCTCTAACAGCCTTATCTATTTCAATCTCAGCTTCGAGCGTGGGGCTTCCCCTCGAATCTAATATTTCTCTCGCATGTATTCCCGTAATTTCCATAACTATCTAAATATCTCCTGAAGATATCTTTTCCTTTACTATTAAATCGAGTTCTTGGAGCGTTTCTAAAAGCTTCCTCATATCGCGCATGGGCCAACTATTAGGGCCGTCACTCTTCGCTTGGTCAGGATCGGGATGAGTTTCTAAAAAAAGACCATGTACCCCGGTTGCAATGGCGGCGCGACTTAAAACTGGTACCATTTCCCTATCGCCGCCGGAAGAGCCGCCCCTGCCACCCGGAAATTGCACACTATGAGTTGCATCAAAAACAACTGGACACCCTGTTTCTCTCAAAATTGGTAGAGCTCGCATATCCGAAACTAAATTGTTGTATCCAAAACTAACCCCTCTCTCACAAACTAGAATATTGGGGTTCCCAACTGCTCTCGCTTTTTCAACAACGTTTTTCATATCTGAGGGCGCAAGGAACTGACCCTTTTTTATGTTGACTGGTAAACCGGTACTAGCAACTCGTTGGATATAATTAGTCTGACGACATAGGAAGGCGGGAGTCTGCAAAACAGAAACTACATCCTTAACTTCGTCTAGAGGAGTATCTTCATGAACATCAGTCAAGGTATGTACACCCACCTCCACTTTCACTTTCTCTAATATTCTCAATCCCTTTTCGATTCCTAGGCCTCGGAAACTTTCATGAGAGCTTCGATTAGCTTTGTCGAAGGAAGATTTAAAGATCAAAGGGATTCTAAGATCATCACAAACTGCTTTAAGATAGGACGAACTCTCCATAGCCAGTGCTTCCGATTCCAGAACGCATGGGCCCGCAATCAAAAAAAATGGGCTGCTATCAGTTACTTCATATCCGCAGAGATGCATTAATATTTCCTCGTATCAAGAAAGCAGCATTGTTCACTTTCCAGTTTGGCAAATAAGAGCAGCCTCGATGAAACTCGTAAACAACGGGTGTCCATCTCTTGGAGAGGAAGTGAACTCAGGATGGAACTGGCTGGCAACAAACCAAGGATGGTCCTTATACTCTATGACCTCTACCAAAGATTTATCAGCACTCCTGCCCGCTACTTTTAAACCTGCGTCTTCCAGAATCTCTATGTAATTGTTATTAACCTCATAACGATGTCTGTGCCGTTCCCATATTTCCTGCTGTTTGTAAATCTGGAAGGCCTTTGAGTCCTTTTCAAGATGACAAGACTGCGCTCCCATTCGCATAGTGCCTCCCATATCTGAATCTTTATTTCGCTCATTTTTCATACCGTCTTGACCAGTCCATTCGGTGACTAAACCGATTACGGGATGGGGAGTGTCTATATTATTTTCCGTAGTGTCAGCTCTGCTCAAATTCGCTTTATTTCTCGCAATATCGACAACCGCTGCGTGAAGACCATAGCATATACCGAGGTAAGGGATATTCTTTTCTCGGGCGAATCCGGCCGCAATGACCTTCCCCTCAAAACCCCTCTCGCCAAAACCCCCAGGAACGAGAATAGCGTCAGCATCTTCTAATACACTTACCCCATCGGCTTCAATAATTACTGAGTCTATAAACTCTACGTCTACGTGGGTAAGGGTGCGGATCCCTGCGTGGATCAAAGCCTCGTTCAAAGACTTATAGGCATCGGAAAGATCCATATACTTTCCAACCATTTTTAACTTAATTACATTTTTTGCGTTAAGTTGGTTCTGCACCACGCTTTTCCAGTCATCGAGATCTGCAAGCTGGGCGTCTAGACCAAATTTCTTCAGAATGATCTGATCCAGCCCTTCATCATTCAACATCACTGGTATCTTATAAATAGTGTCCGAATCAGTCAGGGGAATGACAGCACTTGGCTCTACATTTGTAAAAAGAGCGATTTTCTCAATGGCGCTTTTTGGAATTTCATGGTCGGATCGCACGACTAGAATATCTGGTTGAAGTCCTATCGATCGAAGTTCTTTAACAGAGTGCTGCGTAGGTTTCGTCTTAGTTTCCCCTGCGGTTGCGATAAAGGGAACCAAAGTCAAATGCATCAATAGCGCGCGGGTACTTCCTAACTCAAATTTCAGCTGCCTCGCAGCCTCTAAGAAAGGTTGAGATTCTATATCGCCAACCGTTCCCCCTATTTCCACCAGGGTAACATCAAAGCCTTGGCTAGCTTCAACAATTCTTAGTTTGATTTCGTCTGTAATGTGAGGGATAACTTGTATAGTTGCTCCCAGGTAATCCCCTCGTCTCTCCTTAGCGATAACATCCGCATATATCCTTCCAGTGGTAAAGTTATTGTTTCTAGTCAGATTACTGCAAGATTTCACAAATCGCTCGTAGTGCCCTAAATCAAGGTCCGTTTCAGTTCCATCAGCAGTTACGTATACTTCCCCATGTTGGAGCGGACTCATAGTCCCGGGATCAACATTGATATAAGGATCAAGTTTTAGCATTGTTACTTTTAGACCACGAGCTTCTAGCACAGCTCCCAGCGAAGCAGCAGCTATTCCCTTTCCTAGAGAAGAAACAACCCCACCTGTGACAAATATATACCGCGACATGCAATTTCCATCTTCATACGGGATGATCGAATAATGATCAAGATGGGTCTAAAGATTATCACGCATGGCTATTGCCCACAACGAATTTAACCAAGTGTTAACAAAGACTCACTTAAAACGGTCTCTTAGAACAAAGTCAATATCAAAACCCTGAGAATCAGGACTTGCCATCCAACCATCGGCTATCACCATAGGTATATCCCAGCCTGACATTGCACTCAAAGCTACTAGTTCGTTGTCTGCGTAAATAAGGGGCAATCTTAAGCGGTGCCAAGGAGGAACCTTTACCTCCTGCAACAGCTTCTTGAGACTTTTGTTTCCACGGAACTTAAAAATCTCACCTCCCTTTCGAAACCGCACATGGTACTCTTGACTTGACTTTAGGCCCTGACCAAACACTAATTTCCTTAAGATTTGTCCACCGGCGACATCACTTTGACCCTGCAAGGGGAACGGAGTGTCCTGGCAAAAAGCTGGCATTTTTTTCCCAACATACAAACGCCCTTTGAAATTTTTGAAAGTTAACCAAGAAAAGGTCATGTCGATTCTGGATCCAGAAGAAATTCTTCCCGAAAGCTCTAACAAGAAAGGCTTCCTTGGTATTGGAGCGCTTAAGTCTAGTAACCAAAAAATAAGAAGATTTAAGAGTTTTTCCTTTTCTAGACTTTTTAAACCTGCTAACTCTGCGGAGTCTCTCTCTGTTCGCAGCGTTAACAACTTTTCTTTCGCTTGTGCCTCCAGTTCCAAGCGCAACGAGCTGTCGCTTTCTAACTTGTTAAGAACTGCCATCTCAGCATTGACGAACCGATTCTTTATAACTGGGACTATATTATGACGAATATAATTTCGGTCGAAGGTATCGTCTAGATTTGTGGGATCCTCTATCCACTTCAAATGATTCTCGCTCGCATAATGCAGGATTTGAACCTTAGATAGAGGCAGCATCGGTCGGTATAAAGTGGCCACACCTATTGCGCGTTCTCTCGGCATTCCATTTAAACCAAAACCACCTCCGCCACGAAACAACTTAAATAGCGCAGTCTCGAGCTGATCCCCCGAGTGATGAGCAAGCAGCAAGAGGTCTTCGGGCCCAAGGAATTTTTTGAATGCATCATAACGGGCTTTCCTAGCTGCAGCCTCAACACCCGTTCGCGCTTGCACACTAATCTCAGCTACAAGACATTTGATAGGGTAGGAACCAGCAAACTTTACACAAAATAATTGAGCCTCTTCAGATTTTTCATTCAAATCGTGATTCACGTGAATTGCGAAAATCGGCTTACCACAATTTTTATGGACCAGGTCAAGCATGACTACCGAATCAACGCCGCCACTGAGCCCTATAAAAATATTGCGGTACTTTGGATCATTAATCTTTTCTATAGAAACTCTATCCAACACGGCAAGAACCTGCTTATGTGTATTTTAGATGAACTGCATCTGGACCAAATTTTTTTCGCAATACTTCAAGCAGAGAGTCTTCCAAACTGACGTTCCAGGTTTTTCCGAGGACAACTTCGCCTCTAGCTTCCTCTAGAGATAACCTTAACCGCACCGGGCAACCCTCTTCAGAATTTAATCTGTATTCAGATAAGACATCTTTCAAATCACCGATAGAACAATTCGAGCTTCTACCGTCTCCGATGTCTACTCTCAAAAGTTTAGCGAAACGATTTCGTAACTCCTGCACAGTCATCAGCTCGGACCCCCTAACTCGCAGGCCTCCAGAAAACGAATCTTCAGAGACTGTTCCCTTTATAAAAACAATATTATCTTGATCGATTTTTTCGCTACTGTTCGCAAAAAGATCAGAGAAGATAGAGATTTCGGTTCTACCAGTCTTGTCATCAAGCACTATGAACGCCTGAGTCTCGCCTCTTCTATTCTTAGTAATTCGTTTTTCTGTTATCTGTCCCCCAATCATAACTTCAGTGTTTTTAGCACGCAGATCACAAATTTTTGAGCTGACGCAGGTCAAGAACTCCTCCTTATATTGATCTACCAAATGACCACTTAAAAACAGTCCGAGACTTTCTTTCTCTCTCTCGAGACGAGTTTTCAATGAGATTGAATTTATTACATCTTCTGGGTCCAGAACATAGAGAGCTCTGCCGCTTGAGGTGTCATCGCTGGCAAACAAATCCACATTTCCTGCTGCCTTATCCAAAGATTGTTGTTCCGAGAGCTTGATCGCATCTTCTTGAATCATGCCCAACGCGGCACGCCTATACCCAATATGATCAACGAATTCCTCGGGAAAATCATCAATGAGACTATCAAGTCCACCGGAGGAGATTAGAGCTTCTATCGATCGTTTATTTACCTTTCTGTTATCAACTCGTTGAAAAAAGTCGAATAAATCAATAAATTTTCCCCCTTTTTTTCTCGAATTTACCAACGATTCTATTGAGCCTTCTCCTAACCCCTTTATAGCGCCTAAGCCATATCGAATGCTCCCATCCGTTTCTGCCTTAAATCTGTACTCCCCTTCGTTGACATCAGGCGCCTTAATTTCGATTTCCATGTTTCTGCATTCTTCAATGTTTAAGAAAATCTTGTCAGTGTTTTGCATCTCAGAAGATAATACTGCAGCCATAAAATGAGCGGTGTGAAAATGTTTTAACCAGGCTGTTTGGTAGGCAATCAAAGCATAAGCGACAGAGTGAGGTTTATTGAATCCGTATCCAGCAAATTTTTCCATCAGCCCAAAAATATAGTTTGCTCGCTTCTCGTCAACTCCATTTATTTGAGCTCCTACGACAAAATTCTCTCTCTGTTGGGCCATTTCCTCAGGTTTTTTCTTTCCCATTGCTCTCCGCAAAAGGTCAGCATCGGCTAAACTGTACCCAGCCAACACCTGCGCAATTTGCATTACTTGCTCTTGATACAACATGACGCCATATGTATCTTCTAAAACGTGCTTCAGACTAGGATGCAAAAAATCAACCTTCTCTTTCCCATGCTTACGATTGATAAAATCC
>CACFLG010000059.1 GCA_902567095.1 uncultured OM182 clade bacterium | reverse complement strand
ATAGAATTCTCGACTATGGCGCTGGGGCAAAGGTTTTATCTCCCTATGCGGACTACTTAGTAGTAAACGTCTCATCACCCAACACCCCAAATTTAAGAGGCCTTCAATCTGCTGAGGCGCTTAGCGCCATCATTAATCAGGTTAGATCGTCAATGGCCAAAGAAGTGCCGGTCCTTGTAAAAATCGCTCCTGATCTCTCAAAAAACGAAATAGACGAAATTGCAGAGATCGCTAGAATAACATCGGTTAATGGAATAATAGTATCGAATACAACAATAGAGCGACCGAAAAATATTCAGGACCAGCATAAGAATGAAGAGGGAGGGCTATCGGGAAATCCTCTTTTCGAACCATCTACCCGCGTGCTCTCTCAGCTCTACCAGCTTACAAAAGGCCAGACCACCCTGATTGGTGTGGGTGGAGTTGGCTCCGCAGAGGATGTTCTTAAAAAAATTCGCTCTGGCGCCTCCCTGGTGCAGCTCTACACTGCGCTAGTCTATAAAGGGCCTGGTTTGATAAGAAAGATTAAGCATGATCTTGTCGAGTTGTTAGAGCGGGACGGCTTACAGAATATCTCTAGCGCGATAGGGATAGACGTATAGGTGTTGGCGCGGCTTGTTGCGCTTTGGCAGAGAAAATAATAGACGTTAGTAAATTAGAAGTTGATTTTTCACTTTGATTTTTATTTTTACCCAACATAAAAGTTTATGGAGGAAAGAATTGCGCGTAATTATTTGTTTTGGGTTTTTATTTTTTTTGTATGGTTGTGATCCATCGTTGCATCAGGGTGTTCCCGAGGATGCCTCTAGGCCTTTTTACGGAGATTGGGGGATAGATCTCTCGAGCCGCAATGACGATGTTGATCCAGGAGACGATTTTTTTGAGTACGCAAATGGAAAATGGGTCAGAGATAATGAAATCCCCCCCGATCGATCTAGGCACGGTGTTTGGCTTGAGCTTAGAGAGAGAATAGAAAAACGGTTGTTAGAGATAGTAGAGAGCGAGCATAATCCAAGGTCGACCTCAAATAGCTCCCAACAAAAGATTACGGATTATTACTCAAGCTGGATGAATACCAAGCGACTCAATGAGCTTGGACTAGATCCATTGACTGAGGATATCAAACGAATTAAATCGATTGATAGTCGAAAAGATTTAGCCGGCGAATTTGGTAGGCAATATCTTGTTGCTGGGGCAAGCCCATTTTATGCTAGCGTTTCTATCAATCCGCTGAATCCTGATGAATATCAGCTTCAATTAGGTCTGTCGGGGCTGGGTCTGCCTGATAGAGATTATTACTTAGAAGACACAGAACGGTTTAGAAATATCAGAGCTAAATATGCGACATACGTCGCCCACGTGATTGAGTTCGTAGGTATTGAATTCCCAGATAGGAGCGCGAGAGAAGTATTAGAACTTGAGAGAGAAATCGCCAAAGTTCAATGGCCGAGAGCAGATCGCCGTGATAGAGATAAGACGCTAAATCCTACACGCTATTATGATCTAAAGGCCGATCATCCTGGTTTCGATTGGGATAATTTTTTTAAGGAAACGGGTGTTTTCTCGCTTAAGGCGTTGAATGTAAATCAACCTGACACGTTAAAGCCTTTGATCGAGCTGATTAATAATCAATCATTAGAAACCTGGAAAAATTATTTGATATTTCACCTCGTAATGAAAAATTCGAGCTTGCTATCCGAGAAATTGGATGGAATGAATTTTGAGTTCCGTAAAGTGCTTACGGGGCAGAAAGAGCAGTTGCCTCGGTGGAAGAGAGGCATACAAAGAGTTGGGTCGAGATATGGTTTGGGGAGTTTGCTCGGGAAACTTTACGTGGAACGTCATTTTCCGCCGAGTTCAAAAGAGAAAATGACCGATTTAGTAAACAATCTCCGACAGGCTTTTCGGAACCGAATTGAAGCTATTGATTGGATGACTGAAGAAACAAAGAAAGAGGCCTACAGAAAATTAAGTTCATTTGAACCCAAAATAGGATACCCAGAAAATTGGGAGGATTTGACGGATATAGAAATAGATCAATCCGAGTTGTTTTTGAATGCAAGACGCATTCAGAATTTTTTTCAAAAAAGGGATATAAGGAAATTAGATAAAAAGACCGACAGAACTGAATGGTTCATGAGCGCGCATAATGTGAATGCGTATTACATGGCAAGTTTCAATCAAATTGTTTTTCCCGCCGGTATATTGGAAGCCCCATTCTTCGATCCGCTCGCTGACGCTGCCGTCAATTATGGTGCTATCGGAGGCGTAATCGGTCATGAGATGGGGCACGGTTTTGATGATCAGGGCTCCAAGTACGATTCGACTGGAACTAAAAGAAATTGGTGGACGTCGTTAGATCGAAAAAATTTCGAGAAAAAGACTACTTTGCTTGTTCAACAATATGATTCGTTTGAGGTTATACCTGGTCATCACATCGATGGAGCATTTACTCTAGGAGAAAACATTGGCGACCTAGGAGGGCTGGAGATAGCTTTTGAGGCTTATAAGATTAGTATGCAAGGCAAAGAGGATGTCGTTCTAAATGGTTTTTCAGGCGCTCAGAGATTCTTTCTTGCTTGGGCTCAGACATGGAGAGGGTCAAGCAGGAATCAGTTTTTGGTGAGACAATTAAAATCTGATCCTCATTCGCCGCAAAAATATCGAGTGAACGGGGTGGTTCGAAATATGTCGAGTTGGTATGAGGCTTTTGGTGTGGATTCGAGACACGAGCTTTACTTGCCTGAGAATCTGCGATCAAGTATTTGGTAGAATTGTCGAAACTTTCTTCTATGCAACATATACACTGAGGTTTAGAAAATTAGAAAACTAGTTAGCAACTGCGATTAAGTTTTGGATTGCAAAAAAAAAATTTTTCTGGAAGGGTTAGAATCCCGGTAAAGAAAAAGTAGAGGGATGCTAAATTTTTTTCAGTGAGAGAATTTAAGAAATGAGAATAATTACCCTAATAATTAGCCTGTTCTTCTTTTCGGCATCAACAAGTGCGAGCGAAACCCGAGAGATTTTAGATCTCTACAAAACCTGGGTTGCCGCTGTTGAAGAGGGAGATATTGAGTCTTACGTCTCCGTTTTGCACGAGGATGTGAAGCTGATGCCTCCGACCAGTGAGCCTTTCGAAGGGAAGGAAAAATACAAGGAGTTTCTGGAACCCGTCTTCAAATCGGCTGATTACGAGATCGAGGTAAAAGTAGAGCCCAGCGTCGAATTTCTTGGTGACGTTGCGATCGCAGAGTACGAATATGTAATCTATCTAAAGTTAAAAGAAGGTCAGAGTGAGGTTGATCAGCCTGGCGCTCTTCAGGCCACAAGAAACCACAACGCTTATTTTGATGTGCTTATAAGGAATTCAAAGGGAAAATGGGTGGTATACAGGCACACATGGCGAGACAAGAGTTAATGACTTAGCGAGTTACGCTTCGGGCTACCCTTTTTACTTCCCACCTTCTGCCCTCGACATCGTTTAGAGCAATACTTGACGTCTTCCCAGTTAAGCTCCCACTTTTTTCTCCAGCTAAAGGGCCTCTTGCAGGAAACACATAATTTTTTGTCTAGATTAAGTTTCTTATGCATAACGAATTCCTCTTGATCCAGACTTACGCTTTCCTGACGAGATATGTTCAGTTTCCATCATTACAAGGGAAAGAGCACCTTCAAAAGGAATTAAAGATCTGTCACCGCGCCAAGTGAGGCGGAGCTTACTAGCTTAGCGTATTTGGCTAGCAACCCTTTTTTCGCGTAAGGCTGAGGCTTTGACCAGGATTTTTTTCTCGAATCAAGTTCAGCTTGAGTTAAATCCACATCAATGGTTTTTGATTCAGCGTCTATTGTTATTTGATCACCATCCTCTAGCAGCGCAAGAGGCCCTCCCTCGTATGCCTCCGGCGAGATGTGTCCTATGACGAACCCGTGGGATCCTCCTGAGAACCTCCCGTCAGTAACCAGGGCGACACTTTGAGACAACCCTCTCCCATTAATAGCGCTAGTAGGTGAGAGCATTTCCCGCATTCCGGGGCCGCCTTTGGGTCCTTCATACCTCACAACAACAATATCCCCTGCGACAACGTCACCTTCTAAGATTGCTTTTAATGCCGCCTCCTCGCCATGAAAACACTTTGCATTTCCTTCAAAGCGCAGACCTTCATGCCCCGTAATTTTTGCCACGGCTCCTTCGGGCGCTATATTTCCCCTGAGTACAACTAAGTGCGAGTCTTTTTTTATCGGATTATCAAAAGGTCTGATGACTTTTTGCCCGATGGGGTAGGGTTTTACGTGTTCTAAGTTTTCTCCTAGTGTCTTTCCGGTTACGGTCAAACAGTCACCGTGCAGAAACCCCTCCTCCAAAAGCGATTTCATTAACGGTTGAATTCCTCCAATGTTTATTAATTCACTCATGGCGTATTGACCTGCCGGTCGCATATCGGCCAGCACAGGGACGTTTTTCCCGATTCTGTCAAAATCATCGATTGTTAGTGGAATATTTGCGGCTTGAGCAATCGCTAATAAATGCAAGACGGCGTTTGTTGAACCTTCCAGGGCTATGACAGTGGTAATAGCGTTTTCAAAAGAATTTATAGATAGAATGTCTGATGGTTTTATGTCCTTATTAATTAGCTCGAGTACTGCAGCTCCTGCCGCGTAACTGTCTGCTCGTTTGTTATCTGAAATTGCTTCTTGAGCAGACGAGTTAGGTAGAGAGAGACCTAGTGCCTCTATCGCGGAAGCCATGGTGTTCGCAGTGTACATGCCCCCGCAGGATCCTGGCCCAGGAATCGCGGTAGATTCTACTTCTTTTAACTCGATGTCTGAGATTTTGCCAGCCGCGTGTTGTCCGACCGCTTCGAAGACCGACACCACGTCCCTCCTGTTTTTACCTGGCTGGATCGTGCCCCCATATACGAATACGCTAGGCCTGTTGATCCGAGCCATCGCCATTGCACAACCTGGCATATTTTTATCGCATCCACCTATCGCAACGAATCCGTCAAAACCTTCGGCACAAACTACCGTCTCGATCGAGTCCGCTATGACTTCTCTAGATACGAGAGAGTAACGCATCCCTGGCGAGCCCATGCTGATGCCATCAGATACGGTGATCGTGTTGAAGGTAACGGCTTTCCCTCCAGCTTCATCCGCACCCAAACCCGCGGCGTCAGCTAACTCGTTGATGTGCATGTTGCAGGGAGTCAGGTTACTCCAAGTGGAAGCTATCCCCACCTGCGATTTCTTGAAGTCGGCTTCCGTAAAGCCAACGGCATGGAGCATAGCGCGCGCGGCTGCCTTCTCATTGCCGTCGACCACAAGAGAGGAATACTTTCTTCCTTTTTTATTGTTTGCCATTAGACTTCCCTTTTTCTCACACCGGAAGTTACACGATCATAGCTGTGAATACTATAAAAAAGGCCGGAGTGATCCGGCCTTATAGAGGGAGTCCATGCAGACTCTTTTTTGGTCTCAAAAATTGGGAGAGAATTCTGAGACATTGTATTTACGCCTTCTGAATAATTCTGGATGATCTAACTTTTTTTGACCAGGTTTTTTTAAGCTTCCTACGATGCCTATGCTGCATCTTTTCTTTTCACTAATTCAATCATTTCCAGTCGGCTTGGTCCTCTTTGATAACGAGCTAAGCTGTTTTGTTTTCGCCCTCGCAGCATATATCGAAGAATTATTCTCCGAATTTTCCCGTCTTTCAGGAACTCGCCCGGTTTTTCTAAGAGATTGAAGGATTTCATTACGCCACGGAAGACATCTATATTTTCTCGCGAAGAACTTGCAATTGCGTCCCCAACCGATGCCCTAAGCCACTGTTTAAGTCCTTTCGAAGATTCTAATTTAGCTCCCTCTAGGCTGGCTTTTGCTCTCTTTTTCCCCAGCCTATCCTCTTGCAAGCTAGCTTGATAAATCGGTCTGAGCTCTTTTTCAGTCAGCTGTTCAAATATCAAGGCTCGTTCGATTGGAGAATTATTTTCAGCAATAACCTTTGCTAGAAGATGCGCATGAACTATCCCAGTAGAGCACCCTCGTCCATATAAAGGATTTGTTCGAACCGCCGCATCGCCAACCGCGAAATAGTTTAGAGCAGCTGGGCGATCGCTCTTTACAAAGTTGCGCCAAACTGCGTTAATTTTTCCAAAACCAAATGAGTTTGTTGTAGCCTTGGATTTACCTGATTTTACCCATGGCTCTAGGCCCGGTATCGCCTCACAAATTTTATCAAAAAGTGCTGGCTCTTTTACCGCATTACGCAGTTCCGTTTCATGATTTGGGAGACACAGAATAATCGCAAAATGCCCATTATCCCCGGGAAAAACCCCATATTTTATATACCCTAAATCTCCGGCACCTCGATTTTTTCCAGTCCTATCTGGCTCATTCTGACCGTTTTTTTAGTTGGTAGTGTTTTGTGTAGTAAACGATTTCAGCATCCTCTCTCTCTTCGCTGATAGTTGCCCCAAGATCGCCTAGCCATTTTGGAAACTTGCTGTTTCGGCCGCTGGCATCAACGATTAAATCGTGACTAACTGAGCGCACCGGTCCTCTATTTTCTCTGACCTGCAGGCCTTGCAGGCTGATGGTTGAATCTCGAAGTTCAAACTCTGGGGCCACGACCTCGTGTTTGCTCAAAATAGTAATTGAGGGTATTTCTTCTACATATTTTCGTAGGACCGATTCCATCGTCGCTCGCCTGCACATGAGCAACCACATCTGTTTGTCGTCTGGCTGCGGCACGTAAGCTTTTTTTAATTCGTCTGGAACCATTTCTTCAAAGCTAATTTTCCTAGCTCCGGCCTCCCAGAGCTTTTGAACTAGTTCAGGGTAATTTTCTTGTAGTAAATTACACATTACTCCAAGAAATGCGTGAGGGTGACGAAACTGAGCAGCGCCCCTTCTCGACCAATCAAAGAAAGCTTCATCAGGGCTGCCCGCAGGCGGTGCCGAATCTCTCTCATAAATCGTGATGCTATTATCGTGCTTTGAGAGAGCGAGCGCAGAGCTTAGTCCGCAGATCCCTGCACCAACAATACCTATATTTTCCTTCATGTTTATAAATTTACTCCATTAGAGAGATGCTAGGAAGTTTAGCAATATACGATTCACATCGTCAGGTGCCTCTTGCTGAGTCCAGTGACCGATACCGGGGATCAGTTTATTTACTCTGAGGTCTTTGACGAAACTTGGCATTTTTTCTAGTGCTTCTTTAGCAAGTGCGATTACACCATCTCTGTCCCCCGCTGCAAACATAGCGGGTTGTTGGATTTCCTGTGGGGCTCCTGCCGTAAGCTCCCACGTAAGGTCATGATTGCGGTAGTAATTAAGAGGCCCTCTAAAACCGCTTCGTTCAAATTCTTTAGTATAGAAATCTAGATCATCGTCGGAGCACCAAGCTCCGAGACTTAGCGGGTCTTGTATATCCGAGAGAAGGTCTTTTTTTTCGGATAACTTCGCCACAGATCTAGCCTCTTCATAGCTGCCTGAAGCCATATAGAAAAATTTTCTTAGATTGACCTTAATATTCCTTTCCCATTCCTTCTCAGCGACACCTGGTTCCTGGAAATATAATTGGTAAAAGAACAGGCCCTTGA
>CACFLG010000058.1 GCA_902567095.1 uncultured OM182 clade bacterium | reverse complement strand
TTTGCACTAGCAAGCAATACCTATAAGAGGGGGGATTTAAAATGATTGGATACATCACGATTGGAGTCCGTAATATGGAAAGTGCCTGCAAATTTTATGCAGAACTTTTAGCTGAGTTAGGATGTAAGCAGCTATTTGGCATGGATAGAATTAAATTTTTTGGTACCGCTCCTGATGCACCAATGCTTGCCGTTTGCATTCCCTATGACGAAAAAGCCCCTGAATCTGGTAACGGCACCATGATTGCTATTCCAGCAGGTGGTCCTGCCGACGTGGATAGATTATATGCTAAGGCGATTAAACTCGGAGCAACCGATGATGGCGCTCCAGGGCCCCGTAATCCTATTTTTTACGGCGCTTATGTGCGCGATGCCGACGCTAATAAACTTTGCTTCTATGAAATGAAGTCGTAGCAAATTTATTGAAGCTTATCTAATCAGCGGGGCCAAAGGGTTTACATTGGCAGGGTCGACTTAATTGTATTGTTGATATGTGCTTGAAGACTCGCAGTGGGAGCTTTAGACGATCCGAATTATGGTTTGCAATTAGCCTGAAGAATTTCGCTAGCAAAAAGCCTTATCGGCCCGGGCTCGTGCCTAACTTTGATTTGTGCCAATTCATCTTAGAGGATAGCTCTAAACATACGATTAATTAAAGTTACGATCAGTGCTTGAATGTTATTCGAGATTGATAAAATCGATAGCGCGAATTTGTATAAGTTGCTCTTGCTTTTTAGTTTTCTATAAAGTTACCTTTTTCCCACACGCCTGTTTTTTTCGTTCCATCTGCGAATATCGATGTTCCGTGCCCGTCTCTTCTGCCCTCTCGAAATTCTCCAATATGCTTGTCGCCATTTGCGAAATCCATAACTCCCTCTCCGTCTGGATTCCCGTTTTGCCATCCACCAACATATTTGAATCCGTTGGATGAGGAGAGGGTTCCTTGCCCGTGATACATTCCATCTTCCCACTCGCCTACATACTTATCTTTGTCTGCGTAGATGGTACTACCGTGTCCATGTTGTTTCCCGTCAACGAAATCTCCAACATAAAAGTCACCATTTGTGAATGTCATCTTTCCAGGCCCGTGTGGCTTTCCGGTTTGCCACCTGCCAACATACTCGAAACCGTTAGGTGAGGAGAGGGTTCCCTCACCGTGATACATTCCATCATCCCATTCTCCCTCATACTCGTCGCCGTCGGCATAAGATAGTTGACCGGTCCCGTGAAACTGTCCCAGTTTCCAGTCTCCAGTGTATTTGTCTCCATTCTCCCAGGTAAAAGTTCCTTTTCCCTCAAAAACAGGGTTCCCAGAATCGTCTGCTGGGCCGTCCCATTTTCCTTGGCCTGACGCTCCTTTATCCATTCAATTTTCTCCTTTTTCGACCTAGGGAATTTCCTATAGACATTTACATAATCAAGATAGGTTTGATCACGGAACCCTGCTGACTTTCATGCACTGCTGTATTAATTTCGTCAAACTTATACTCTTTGACGAATTTTTCAAATGGTAGTTTTCCTTCTCGATGCAGAGATGCAAGGTGGGGCACGAATTCTTTGGCATATGCGTCGCCCATGACTACACCTTTAATTCCTCTTCCAAAGCCAATATGGTCCATATCTAGAGAGTGATAGGTTTGTGCCGGGGTCGCTCCTACTTGAGCCGACCAGCCAGGACGACCTAAGCATTTCAGAGACATGTTGACCGCCGCAGGAACACCAGACGCCTCTACTGAAAAATCTACCCCTCCCTTACTGATATCTATAATTTGTTCAGCAACGTTCTCTGTTTTTGGATCAAGAGCGTGGGTAGCGCCTAAATTTAGAGCGATTTCTCTCCGCTCTTTTATAGGGTCCACTACAATTATCGGATCGCAATCCCTCAATGCAGATCCCATTACTGAAGAAAGCCCCACTGTTCCTGCTCCAAAAATAGCAATGCTATTTCCTGAGCTTGCTTCCAAAGCGTGAAAGACAGTCCCAACTCCAGTCATGAGACCGCAGCCTAGAGGGCCCATTAGTCGTAGAGGATGAGATTTGTCTATTTTTATAGCTGATCGTTGAGATACTAAACTGTGGGAGGCAAAAGAGGACTGCCCTACAAACCTGCCTCCAATTCCCGAATCTATTGCATCTAGTACGGGAGAGGTGCCATCAATTCTTTTCCCTGAAAGGTTTCGTTCAACAAATTCTTTACAGTATGAAGGAAGCTTCTGTTCGCACTTTTTACAAAGTCCGCATGAGTCGCTGGTTAGAATGACATGATCGCCGATCTCCAGTCCGGTGACGTTCTTGCCAATATCCTCAACAATCCCAGAGCCTTCATGGCCGAGGATCATCGGAAGCGGGAGATGAACCGACTGTTCTTTTACTGCGATATCTGTGTGGCAGATCCCTGAGGCGACTATTTTTACAAGCACTTCATCTTCCCTGGGTTCTTCCAGCTCGAATTTTCTTAGTTGAAAAGGTTTGTCTGGAGATATTGCTACTGCGGCATTTATTATCATTTGAAGTCTACTAGAGCTAGAAGCCTCCAAATATTACTATATCTTTATGTTTCTCGTTCCGTTAATTTTCCCAACGATGAAAATTTTTGCAAAAACCAAGGGAAAAGCGTGAGTTTACTAAACATGTTAAACACCCCCTGGTATTCGGGCTGGACTATTCTGGGGATATGCTTAGTTTTCCAAGCCCTCATTATAGGAACGGTTTATTTCTCTTATACACTTGCTGTAGGCGAGTGGCTATCAGATAGCCAGTTAGATGTCTCGTTAACTTACGTGATGGCTCCGATTACCGTTCTCACCCTTTGTCAGAGCATTGTGTCACCATTGGTAGGCTACGCGTTAGATAGATACTCCATCAGGCTAATGGTTTGCGTTGGTGTTTTCTTAGTTTCTCTCGGATACGTTTTGATGTCTTTCGCAAGTTCTTTTGTTTTTATCGTTTTCATTTATGGAAGTTTCATCGTGGTGGGTGTGTCTTTAGCAGGACCTTTAGCTGCCCAAACATTAGCTGCACGTTGGTTTAACGAAAAGAGGGGCTTTGCGATCGGCTTGGTAACCACTGGGACCTCTATCGGTGGGGTCCTCATGGCACCCACTATTGTGATTTTGTATGAGTCTATAGGTTGGCGTGAGACTCATCGTTTGCTTGGGATAATGTTTTTGATCATTATCATACCCTTAGTTTGGGTAATAATTAGAAATAGCCCCGAACATTCTGATAGGCTCGAAAAAAAGGCATCTTCAGACAGAGCAGAAACTGCGAAGGTATCTCAGAAAATATGGACCACATCAGAAATACTTCGTGAGCCCAATTTTTGGGTGGTCGTCCTTAGTTTTCTTCCTTTGCTCATCGTTTTTAGTAGCATTCAACAGCATCTGCAGCCTTTTGGAACTAACCTTGGTTTGGATTCGATGCAAGTGGCTGCGCTCGTATCCGTTTTCGCTTCGGTCATGATTGTCGGCAAGATCTTCTTTGGCGTGATGTCGGATCGATTCGATCATCGTATTTTATTTGCTCTTTCGTTACTGGTTTGTTTTTTTTGTAGTTTTGGGTTTTCTTACACAATCTTCTTATCAAGCAATTCTTTTTTTTACTGGCCTGCTTGGTTTTTCATCAGGTGGGTTCTTGCCTTTGATTGGAGCTATAATTGCCTCTAGATTCGGAGCAGACTCTTTTGGTAGCGTAATGGGATTAGTCGGCCCATTCCTAGCAATCAGTGCTTTCGGTCCGATTCTCTTCTCAAAAATGTACGAGGTTGAGGGCTCTTATGCTTTAGCTTTGTACGGTGCTTTGTTAGTCTTGAGCCCCGGATTTTTAGCGATTGCCTTCTTAAGAAGATAGTTAGTTTTGGAGTTTGCAATGACAATCACCAGCGCGCAGTTGGATGCTCACTGGATGCCTTTTACTGGCAATCGTCAGTTTAAAAAAGATCCGCGGATTATGGTGGCGGCTGAGGGAAGTTATTACAGAGACAGTAATGGTCGAAAGATTTTTGACGGTTTGTCAGGGCTTTGGACCTGCGGCTTGGGACACAAAGTAACCAGAATAAACGAGGCCATTAAAGAGCAAGTCGATACGCTTGATTTCAGCCCTAGCTTTCAATTTGGCCACTCTAAATCTTTTCAGCTAGCTGAATTAATCACGTCATTCACTCCGAAGGGGCTGAATCGGGTTTTCTTTACCGCCTCGGGATCTGATGCGGTCGAGACGGCCTTAAAAATAGCCAGAGCATATTGGGCGCATAAAGGTTTACCATCAAAATCCAAATTCATTGGCAGAATCAAGGGGTATCATGGAGTCAACTTTGGCGGTCTTTCGGTCGGGGGGATAGAAGCGAATCGAAAGATATTTGGCGAGCTTTTGCCTGCAAATCATTTGAGAGAAACAATAACGTCCGAAAACACTTTCTCGAGAGGACAACCACTGGAGGGCGGATCCCTCGCCGAAGAGCTCGACGGAATTATTCTCTCGCAGGGTCCAGAGAATATCGCGGCCGTGGTCCTCGAGCCGTTGTCAGGGTCAGCAGGGGTCATTCCCCCTCCTAAGGGCTATCTAGAGCGGATTAAATCAATCTGCGCTAAACATGAAATTTTGCTTATATTTGATGAGATTATCTGTGGTTTGGGGAGGTTGGGCCGTGCCTCAGGATCTGAGGCGTTTGGCGTAGTCCCTGACATAATGACAATTGCTAAGCAGCTTACAAATGGAGTAATTCCGATGGGCGCCGCAATAGTAAAGAGTGAAATCCACGACGTTTTCATGGACGTGAATACACCGAACTATATGCTCGAATTTCCTCATGGGTACACTTATTCAGCTCATCCTGTAGCTTGTGCGGCAGGTCTAGCGTCTCTTTCTATCTTGAGGGAGGAAGATTTTTTTCAAAGGGTTAGAGATATCGCGCCCTATTTTGAGTCCCGGATTCACGAGTTAAAAGAGTGTTCTGTAGTGAAAGATATAAGGAATTTCGGTCTGGCAGGTGGCATCACCTTGGAGCATTATCCGTCAGAGCCTGCAAGGCGTCCGTTTGAGGTCGCAATGAAAATGTGGGAAAAGGGTTATTACGTTAGGTATGCTGGCGACACGATTCAGATTGCGCCCGCGTTCGCAGTTCAGGAAACTGAGTTAGATGGGCTTTTTGAGAGTCTTAGGGACTCCTTATCGTAACAGCCAGGGGGTATTAACTATTGACGTTTGAGTGTTTTGTATGTCGCAGTTTCTTGACTTATATTAACCTATCGAATTTAGGCGCGGGTGCATTTGGATTATATAAAACCTTCTGAAGCAAAATCGTTGAGAGGTTTGAGGCTAGCCTTGACCGTTGGCGTTCCCGGTCCGTGGGGAGAATCGGCGAAGAAGATGCTCGAGTATAAGGACATCGATTACGTCGCAGTGGAGCAACACCCTGCTCAGGCAAACGAAGATCTAGTTGCGTGGACAGGGGTGCGAAACGCACCAATAGCTCTCTACAACGACGAGGCACCGAAAACTAATTTTCAAGATATTGTAGCTTTAGCTGAAAGACTAAATCCAAATCCTAGTCTCGTCCCTTCCGCATGGAATGAGAGGATTATTTGTTTCGGAATAAGTAATGAAATTTGCGGTGAAGGCGGCTTTGGTTGGTCTCGCAGATTAATGGCAACAAGTACTCCTCGCCAGAGACCGCTAAGCGAGCAAGAAATCGATATTTTATCTAAGGCTCCAAACTTAGACAGAGACACAATGGAAAAGGCTTATGGGTCTTCTCAAATTCAGGCTGCAAGGGCCTCTGACCGAGTAAAAGAGATTTTAGTTGGACTAAAAAATAGGATCAGACAACAGATTTCGCTCGGATCTCACTATTTCGTGGGTGAGAGCCTTAGTTCCTGCGATATTCATTGGGCCTGTTTCAGTAACATGCTCCTCCCTTTGCCAGCGGAACTAAACCCAATGCCCGAATGGCTCCGAATAAGCTACGGCGATATTGGTTTAATAAAGCTCACCGATTTTGAGGAATTACTGGAACATAGAGATATGGTTTTTGAAAAGCATCTGAAACTGCCATTAGACTTTTAGCAAAATTCGTTTCAAGAGGAAATAATCTGAGACGTAAAGTTTTTCGATTTCTATTAAAGATAGACGGGAGTGAAAAAAATGAATAATTCTGGGTCATTGACGGGGAAAGTCTCCTTGGTCACGGGAGGCTCTGGAGACATTGGACGGGCTATTGCTAAGAGATTAGCTTCTGAGGGTTCAAATATTTTGATTACTTATGCGGAGGCAGAGGATCGTGCCGAAACGACGCTAAGCGAAATCATACAAGCTGGTGGCGTTGCTCAGAGTTTCAAACTTGATCAGAGAAATCCTGAGGATATTGAGAAAGTGATTGCGTACGTCCAAAATGAATTTGGAGCGCTTGACATCCTCGTTAATAATGCTGCCTGGAATATCGGGATACCGTTCCCTGAATTACAGAAATTAACCCCCGATATTTGGGATAGGGTCCTTGAAACTAACTTGCGAGCGCCTTTTCTTCTAGCGAGAGCAGCCGCATCACTATTAAAATTTGGTGGAGGTCACGTAGTCAATATTTCCTCAGCTGGTGGAATTACTCCTGGATCGAGCAGCATAGCCTATTCTTCTAGTAAGGCTGGGTTGAATCACCTGACGCGTTGTCTAGCCGTCGCAATGGCGCCCGATGTGTCTGTAAATTGCGTCGCTCCAGGGCTCGTAGAAGATACTCGCATGGCGAATCGGCTTCCCCGAGCGGTTTCGGAAGGAGCCAAGAGGCAGGCAATACTGGGTAAGGTGGGTCAGGTTGAGGACATAGCAGAACAGGTGTTGACCTTTGTTACATCGTCGTCAGTAACAGGACAAACCATTGTCATCGACGGCGGATTACCAGCTGCAATGAGATAAATCAATTTATCTCACCCGTTAGGCAAAAAAGAGAATCTTTTGTTGTCTAACCTTGCTCGGATCTAGGCTCTCTTTTACGATCTCTCCAAATTTAGCGCTCATATTTCTGGTACCACTCGGAAAGATATTTATATGTTCGGAACCAATTTGTTGGCTTCCTTCGTCCCGTGCCATGCCATTCGTCATTCATTCTGATTAAGGTAGTAGGGACATTTGCTTGTTTGAGGGCCACGTAGAGTTCCTCTGTTTGAGGCATGGGGGTTCTTATGTCAAGCACCCCGGTCATCAAAAGGGTTGGAGTTTTGATATAGCCTGTGCGCATTATGGGAGATCTCTCTAACCAATTTGTCGGATCTTCCCAGAAAGGAACATCGAACCACTCAAAAGTCCAAGCAGGGATGTCAGTAGTTCCAACCATGGATATCCAATTAGTCACCGGACAAAGCGACGCCGCGGCTGCGAACCTGTTATCGTGGGCGACTACCCAAGCAGTTAAAATCCCTCCTCCGCTGCATCCTTGCACGTACATTTTCTTTTCGTTAATAAACCCTTTTGTTGTGAGTTGATCAACTCCTTTCAGTAGGTCATTAAGATCGCCTTGTCCTGGATAATCGTTGTCGATGATATTTGCAAATCCACTTCCATATCCTGTGCTTCCCCTTGGGTTTGTAAACAAAACGACGTACCCGTCGCTAGCGAACTGATGCCATAAATAGTTAAATTGCGGTCGATACATCGCATGAGGACCACCATGAATAATCAATATTAGCGGGTATTTTTTTTGTTCAACGAAGTCCGGAGGGAGGATATACCATCCCTGTATTTTAAGCCCGTCGACTGAGTCGTAATTGATTTCTTTGGTTTCCCCCAACTGATATTGATTCAATAGAAGCTCGTTAAACTGGGTGAGTTTTATATATTTCCCCTCCTTCAATATTGCGACTTCGGCTGGTCTGTCTGCAGTAGCGAGCGTCCCGACCAGTTTTTTGCCTTGAGCCGAGGAGAGAAAAAATTGATCTTTGAAACTTGGATCCAAGTCTTTGATCCGAGCGTTTTTGGTGTTAATACTTTTTAATCTTCTTGATCCCTTTTCATCAAGGTTGATAACCAAAGTCTGGTTAGATGTCCAGAATACCTCGTC
>CACFLG010000057.1 GCA_902567095.1 uncultured OM182 clade bacterium | reverse complement strand
GGAACCCGTATATCGGAAGAAACTCATCTCAGGCCAAAACCAATGATAGAAGTTGGCGAGATGCCAATTCTCTGGCACGTGATGAAAATTTATTCCGCTCATGGAATCAACGAATTCATTATTTGCTGTGGGTACAAGGGGTATATGATCAAAGAGTATTTTGCTAACTATTTCCTACACATGTCCGATGTCACATTTGATATGCAAAATAACGAAATGCAAGTGCATCAGAAGTATGTCGAGCCTTGGAAGGTTACTTTGGTAGATACAGGTTTGGATACCGACACTGGTAACCGATTGAAGCGAGTTGCTAGTCATATCCAGTCTGAATCAGAATTTTGCTTCACCTATGGCGATGGGGTATCAGATGTCGACATTTCGACCCTAGTAAAATTCCATAGAGAGCATGGTCAGTGGGCAACTGTCACCGCGGTTCAAGCCCCAAGCAGATTCGGTTCACTCGACTGTGAAGACAGTATAGTCAAGAGATTTGTTGAAAAGCCCATCAGTGGGGGCGGCCTAATTAGCGGAGGTTTTTTTGTGCTGAGTCCACAAGTGTTAGATCTGATTACTGAAGAACCGACTTCTTTTGAGAACGCAACTTTACCAACGCTTGCTTCCTTAGGTCAGATGCATGCCTATCGACATACCGGTTTCTGGCAGCCCATGGATACTCTTCGCGATCAAAATGCGTTGCATGATCTTTGGATGAAAGACCGAGCTCCCTGGAAAGTCTGGTGACAAATAAAGACTTCTGGTCCGGTCGGTCGGTTTTTGTCACGGGACATACTGGATTTAAAGGCGGTTGGATCTGTCTTTGGCTTTCTGGGTTAGGAGCAAAAGTGCATGGTTATGCGCTTGAAGCTCCAACAAAACCTAACTTCTTTACAGAAACTCAACTACAAAGTCGCCTTCAAAAGTCTACAATCGGAGATATCCGAGATTTAGGAAAGCTAACCTCAGCAATGCTTGCTTCAAAGCCAACAGTTGTTTTTCATATGGCAGCACAGCCATTGGTGCTTGAGTCGTATAAGGCTCCGGCGGATACTTTTATGACTAATGTGACTGGTACCGTAAACATGTTAGAAGCAGTGCGAGAGACTGATACGGTAAAGGCTGTCGTGAATATTACGACTGATAAGTGTTACGAGAATCAGGAGCGGGTTCAACCTTATCGAGAAACTGACCGCTTGGGAGGCCATGACCCCTATTCGAGTAGTAAAGCATGCGCTGAAATGGTCGCCGCAGCTTATCGAAGCTCATTCCTTTCAAAGGCTGGAGTTAAACTCGCTAGCGTTCGATCAGGCAATGTGATTGGCGGTGGCGATTGGGCAGCAGACCGATTGATTCCTGATTTCTTTCGAGCATTAGACTCAGGAACAACTCTGCATATTCGTTCCCCAAATGCAATCCGTCCTTGGCAGCATGTTCTAGAGCCCCTCTCGGGCTATTTGCTGTTAGCTGAGCGATTGGTAAACGAGGGAGCAGAATTTGCTGAAGACTGGAACTTTGGACCCCAAGAGGCCGATGCCAAGTCGGTTTCATGGATAGCAGATCACCTCGGAAAAAAATTTCCATTTTTTCGCTGGGTGCCAGAGAGTAGGGTTCAACCCCATGAGGCAGGAATCCTGAAGCTGGATATTACAAAAGCAAAGATGAAATTAAGATGGGCACCGAAATGGTCTATGGGCGAGGCATTAGACAAAACCGTCCTTTGGCATGAGGCTTGGAAGGAGAATCTACCAATGGCTGAAGTTTCGTTTCGGCAAATCGAGGAATACGAAGGTTTATGAATAAGGTCACCTTGCGTCAGACTCCAATTGACGAACTCGATTTTATAGCCTAAAGGACGGAGGAAACAAAATGAACCGAACTCTGGTTTCTAAATTTCTGATAGGAGGAGGAAATTGCGGCCGCTGTCGAGTCCCTGAAGCTTGGGTGCTTAGGGATGGGTAGCTACCTCAATCAGTTTAAAGAAGCATTAGCTGGCATTTGCGGGCTGAGTCCTGATAATAACAAATATTGTGTGTCAGTAAGCACTGGCAACGCAGCGCTGCGAAATGATGGATGTTAGACCCGGTGATGAGCTCATTTAAATGAAGAAAGAGGCGATTCTTCTTGGATCTAAGCCCGGTTCAGTCGTTGCTCTCTTGATTTTGGTAAAGCAAGGCTGGACTATAAAAGAAGTGGTCGCGGCGCCTGATCAAGCTCCGTGGTTACCAATGCCCTCTCTTTACAATGTTGCTCGTAGATTGGGTATTAGCACTGTTGAAAACCAATCGCAACTTGAGTCGAGCGCAGTAGATCTGGTGATAAGTTATATGTGCAGGTCTCGTATTAAAAGAAATACTCTTGAGAGAGGGAGGTATGCGTTGAATTTCCATGCAGGTCCGCTACCAGAGTTTGGGGGGTGGGCTTTTTACAACGTCGCTATACTTGAAGATTCTCCCGAATATGGTTGTACTTGCCATATTATGGACGAAAAGTTTGACACCGGTCCGGTAGTCAAGGTCCGCAGGTTTGGGATTAATCCACGCTCTGAAACAGCACTATCACTTGAAAAGAGATCACAAACCGAAATGATTCTTCTTTTCCGTGAAGTCATATCCGATTACGAGGTCGCCGGGGAGATTGAGGCTCGAGAACAAGACCCTGAGCGAATGCGATATCTTAATGCAGAGGAGTTCAGGAAAATGAAGCAGATACCCCTTGAGACAACCACTGAAGATGCTGACCGTATCGCTCGCGCCTTTTGGTATCCACCATATGAAAGTGCGTATTATCTTTTGCCCAATGGCACCAAGCTGGAGGTTGTTCCGCAGATAGCCAAAAACGATTTGGCTGATAAACTTCATTGGGATAACCTCGATAATCTTTTGCGCGCAGTAGGAATATCCTTCGACGAATATGAAGGTTTATGAATAAGTTTACCTTGCATCAAACTCCAATTGATGGTCTCAATGTAATTGAACGACATTCGATTTCTGATACCCGGGGTCTCTTTGAGCGAATGTTTTGCGAAGAGGTTTTGGGCAAGTTTTTGCAAGGCAAGGGCATTCGCCAGATCAACCGTTCCCTTACCAGGAGGAAAGGGACCGTTCGTGGTTTGCACTTCCAGCACCCGCCACATGCGGAAACTAAAATCGTGACCTGTTTGAAAGGAAAAGTTTTTGATGTAGCAGTCGATTTGCGTAAGGGATCACCAACATTTCTCGATCATAATATGGTCGTGCTTACCGGTGAGAATCAGCGGAGCCATTTGATTCCTGAGGGCTTTGCACACGGCTTTCAAACTCTCACCTCTGATTGTGAATTGCTTTATCTGCATAGTGCCGATTACGCCAAAAAATTTGAGGGTGCTCTGAATATTTCAGACCCTCGACTTGCTATTAAATGGCCTGAGCCTATTGCGGAACGTTCAGAACGAGATTTGAACCACCCAATGTTGACTGATGAATTTCAGGGTGTTGATCTGCGATGAACTGCCGTCATTGTAAAACGCAACTTCGCCACACTTTCATGGATCTGGGGTTCGCACCGCCATCGAACGCTTATCTAAATCACGATGACTTGAATCGCCCTGAGCTTTATTACCCACTAAGAATAAGAGTCTGTGATAAATGCTGGCTGGTTCAGACAGAAGATTTTACGAGTGCTGAAGAACTATTTACTGCCGATTATGCATATTTTTCTAGTACTTCTAAAAGCTGGATCAAGCATGCTGAGAGATATTCTAAAAAAATGATCTCAGAGTTTGGTTTGGACCATAAAAGCTTTGTTATAGAGATCGCTTCAAATGATGGGTACTTACTTAAGAATTTCTTGGCTGCTCAAATTCCGTGTCTGGGGATCGAGCCGGCTGATGGTGCTGCGGATGCAGCAGAAAAATTGGGAGTCCCAGTTTTGCGAGAATTCTTTGGAGAGAAAGCAGGTAAAAAACTTGCCAACGAAGGAAAAAAAGCTGACTTAATCGCTGGCAACAACGTTTATGCGCACGTGCCCGACATCAACGATTTTACCAAAGGACTGAAGGCATTATTAAAGTCAGATGGTACGATTACACTTGAGTTTCCGCATCTTTTGCGTCTAATTGAGGAGGCGCAGTTCGACACTATCTATCACGAGCACTTTTCGTATCTTTCGCTTTACACCGTTCATAGAATTTTTTCCGCGGCCGGTCTGCGTATTTGGGATGTGGAAGAGCTCAACACCCATGGTGGCAGTTTGCGGGTCTATGGCTGTCATGATGATGACCCTCGCAGGACAAAGCAACCAGTAGATAAGATCTTACAAGAAGAAAGAAATTACGGCTTACAAGAATTGCGCGTCTACCTAAAGTTCCAGCCTCTTGCTGATAAAATGAAAGACAGCTTAGTCTCGTTTCTTATCGAGCAAAAGCGCAATGGAAAAATTGTTGTCGCCTACGGAGCTGCTGCTAAGGGCAATACGATTCTTAACTATGCGGGTGTTAAGCCCGACTTGCTGCCATTTGTTTGCGATGCCTCGAAGGAAAAGCAAGGTAAATTTATGCCTGGTAGCCATCTCCCAATTGTGTCCCCAGAACGGCTATGGGAAACAAACCCCGATTACGTGCTTATTTTGCCTTGGAATATTGCCAGTGAAGTCAAAGAGCAGCTTAGAGACTTAGCACAAAAAGAAGACACTTTTTTAACAACGGTTCCTGATTTATTGACCTAACCGTCATTCGTCGTTAATTGCGAACGCCAAATAAAAAAGAACTTCGAAAAGAACCCTAAAAAAAAGGGAAGAGCGGTTTTTTGTATAACTGTTAACGTTGGTTGATAGGGTAAAAGACTGCTATCATGAATCCGTTTTTTTAGTCTACCTTTCTGGGGAATCTTTTAAGAAGGGCACCAAAATATTTGGGGTAGCTATCTCGTTGATGCTCCGAAGTTCCCTAAAATTAGGGGTATGGTTGAAAAATAAGCTTCCCGGGAAAATTTAAAAAAAAGAGTTCAGCTGAGCCGGAACATAATATGGATACCACACCAGTTTTCAAACCCCTAATCGGAAGCGATGAGATTGATGCCGTGAGGCGATCGCTAGAAGTCGGTTGGCTTGGCATGGGGAAATCTGTAGGAGAGTTCGAAGAGGCGTTATCCGAGTTTCTTGGTCTAAAGGATAGGTTCGTGGTTGCTCTTAGTACGGGACATGCGGCGCTACACCTTGCAATTCTTGCATGTAATTTCGATCAAGATGATGAAATTATCACCCCATCTTTTAATAATGTTGCGGATTTTCAAGCAATAATTGCCAGTGGCTGTCAGCCAGTTTTTTGTGATATTGAAGAACAAAGCCTCTGTATTGATCCAAATAAAATTGAGCGCCTGATCGGGCCCAAGACAAAGGCTATTATAGTGATGGACTATTTCTGTAACATTGCAAATCATCAGGAGATTGACAAAATCGCAAAGCATTACAACCTTCGCGTAATTCATGACGCTGCTCATTCTTTTGGATCATCATATAACGGACGAAAAATCGGAAGCTTCTCGGATATTGCGATGTTTAGCTTTGATCCAGTAAAAACTATAACCTGTATCGATGGCGGTGCGCTGGTGGTGCAAACAGAGGAGGAATTGAACGCTTTACGGGAAATGCGGCTGATCGGAATGAATCAATCGGTGAATTCGATGTATCAAAACAAAAGAGCATGGAGTTATGATGTCAGCAAAGTTGGTTTCCGCTACCACATGTCTAATCCGCACGCTTCTATGGGAATTGCACAATTATCCAAAATGGATTTCATCACAAGCTCTAGGAGATCCAGTTGCGAACGCTATAGCGAACTCTTGGGAGATTTAGATTCAGTTGTGTTACCCAGAACCGAGTTTAAGGAGGTTGTTCCGTTCCTCTACTACATCCGCGTGGATGCAAAAGATCGCGATGAATTAAGAACTCATTTGCTGGAAAGCGGCATTGACACAGGCTTTCACTGGCAACCCGGACATCATTTTTCGCTTTTTTCGGGATCCAGAGCGGGAGATCTTTCGGTAACAGATAAAATAGCTTCGGAAATTATTTCATTGCCGCTTCACTCGGGGATGGACCTAGTAACGATTGATTATGTTTGCAAGAAAATTTCCGATTTCTTCAACAGCAAATAATACCAAGCTGCTAATTGGAGTCCTATGAAAAAAGAAATGTGCGAAGACTATAGCGAGGCCTTTGCAAGGTATTATGACATACTGACCCAACACAAAGACTATGCCTTGGAAACAAGCGCTTTAAATGAGTTGGTAGATTCACTTAAGATAGATCAATCGTGCCCATTAATCGACATTGGTTGTGGGACCGGCACTCATTCAATAAAGCTATCAAGACTTAGAAAAAATCCGATAAGCGCTTTTGATATTTCCCCACCTATGTTGAGAGAGGCGATAGCAAAGAGAAGTCGAGTGATTTTTTTTTCTGGATCTCTTCTTGACATAGATACCAGTGCTTTTAGCTTTGCTTATTCTTTATATAATGTAGTCAACTGTATTACCGAATTGGCCGAGTTATCAAATTTTTTTCTGCAGGTTAACAGAAGGCTAAAACTTGGCGGTTACTATTTCTTCGAGTTTTGGAATCGCGCGGCCGTCCTTGAAGAACCGCCTGTAATTGTTACAAGGGTTATTCATTCTGGCCGTGAGAAAGTAATCCGTATAGCTGAACCTGATATATCCTGTTTGAGTGATGGTATTCTGAATTTGGTTTATAAAATAGAAATTACAGATGTAAATGGAGACCTCAGTCAATTTGAGAGTTTGCATCGACTTAGGTTATTTGACCTAGCAGATTTTCAGCGTTGCCTTAGGGTTGCCGGATTTGAAATTAATTTTTGCAGAGGCGCTCTCCCGAGTCTAAGTGAAAATATCAGAAACGAAAGAATGCTATCAATTCTCGTAAAAAAAACGGGAGAACCTTTATTATAAAGTTTGTTTGTGCTTCCGTCTTTGGCTCCGAACTAAACAAAATTTTTGGATGCTCTCGGTTTGAAAGAAAGGGAGGGTTTAAAGCTGCTTCGGTTGCATAATAAAACCCAAAAAAATTTAAAATTATTTGTGTTTGTAGTAAAAAAGACTAGAACTTAGATCTAAAGCTCCTTCGTCTTTTAATATGGGACTTTTATTTAATGAAAAAAAATGATGCAGAGATCGCGTTTCAAAAAGAGCGCGAAGAACGGATTTCAAAGTATTCAGCAGACAGAGGTTGGGTTGCCAATACAGAAGAGTGGTTAAAGAAAGCCTTTTTACATAAATATATGTATAACTTTGAATGGTTGGGGAGGCCGATTATTCAAACGCCAATCGATATGGTGGCGATGCAGGAGCTGATTTGGGAGATAAAACCCGATCTCATAATTGAAACAGGAATAGCGCATGGTGGTTCCTTGATCATGAGCGCATCAATGCTAGCTTTATTAGACATGTGTGAAGCGATAGAGTCGGGCGAGTCCCTGAATCCGGGAGATTATCGGCGCAAAGTTTTGGGTGTTGACATTGATATCCGCAAACACAATCAAGATGCCATAAAGTCTCATCCCATGTCGTCACGCATAGAGATGATCCAGGGTTCGAGCACAGCGCCTGAGGTTGTGGAGCAGGTGCAGCAAGTTGTTCGAGATTACGATCGGGTCCTCATTTGCCTAGATTCAAATCATACCCACGAGCATGTATTGGATGAGTTGCACACCTATGCACCTATGACGAGTGTCGGAAGCTACTGCGTCGTATTCGATACAATTATTGAGGATATGCCTGCCGATACCTTTTCCGACCGTCCTTGGGGTCCTGGCGATAATCCCAAAACTGCGGTTTGGGAATACTTAAAAACTCATCCGGAATTCGAGATTGACAAAAGAATTCATCATAAGCTCTTGATGACTGTTGCACCTGATGGTTATTTGAAAAAAATTCGGTGAGGCGGCGTGTTTAAGCAAGAAAGTTAATGCACTCTAATTCGCTGCTTGATCCAAGTTATAAATGCTCGCATAAAAAAATTGCCTTTATTTGAAAAATTGTAGGATTAGCGCGGAGAAATATTGAGTCACGAGCAAATCACTCAGCCTTGCGTGTTCCGCTCTGTCTAAGTATATCTGGCCCAAAAAAAGCTATGCTGAAATATAATCGATAGTTTGACTATAAGAGTTGATGTTTG
>CACFLG010000056.1 GCA_902567095.1 uncultured OM182 clade bacterium | reverse complement strand
CAAGATGAATCTAAAACGGGTTCCGAACTGCAAGCAATGGTTCCTCAAACTCACAGGTTTTTTGTCGAGGAGACACTAGCAAAACATGGCATCGACTCATCGAACTTGTACAGTAGTTCGGACGGAGGGAATAGAGGTTTTTTGGGGGAAAAGAGCTCCGAAAACATATTAGATATTGCTTTTAGTCATCCAATAAAAATAATTGTCAATGCTTTGGGAGTGCCTCCTTTGCGAATGCTTGAGCTCGCAAAGGCAAACAATGTGGCCTGCGGAGCTTTAGTGGGAAATAGACAGCAAGCGATAAAACAGGTTGAATCCGGCGTAGATATTATTATTAGCTCTGGAACCGAAGCGGGCGGACATTGTGGTGAAATATCTACGATGGTGCTGGTGCCTGAGGTTGTCCAGGCATTACAGGGTTTTGAAGATGTATCCATTCTTGCGGCCGGGGGTATTGTTACGGGTCGCCAAATGGCTGCCGCTATGGCTATGGGGGCAGATGGTGTATGGACCGGCTCGGTTTGGCTAACGACCGAGGAGGCAGATACTTCCCCTTCTATTAAGAATAAGCTTCTTACGACGGGGTCAAACCAAACGGTTCGAACTCGAAGTAGGACTGGGAAGTTTTCCCGTCAGATAAAATCTCCTTGGACTGAAGCTTGGGAGCAAGAAGGAGCACCCGAGCCTCTGCAAATGCCTTTGCAGTCTCTTGTGAGTGAGCCGGCCCTTGGAAAGATAAGTAAGTTAGCCGAAGCTGGAGACTCTAAAGCACAGTCTCTGAACACATATTGGGTTGGGCAGGGCGTTGGCCTAATGAGTCAATCTTCTAGTGCTAAACAAGTCGTATATGACTTTATGAGTGATTTTCTGGATGCAAGCGATAGGTTGAGTGAGTTGATGAAAGACTAATTTCTGTCAAACTTTACCGAAACCAACTCAGCCAAAGACTGAATTGGTTTCGATATTTTTATGTTTTTTCAATTACTTAGCAGTAGGAGCTCCATTACCTCCAGCGAATTCAGGGTCGGGCTCGTTACCGAGTAATATAGATCCCAAATCCTGGTAAAGCGGGTGCGCTACCCATCGGTGAGTTGCCGCTGCGTGGGCATCCCTAAGTTTTCTTTCCAGAGGGCTATACATTCTCATGCCCGTAGTGCCTGCAGTGTTGTGAAGAAGATCCACTACCTTCATGCACTCGTTAGAAGCGTGCACGCAAGCTAAACGAGCGTCTTGGGTCGTTTTAGCTCCAGGAAAATCTGCTCCTTCTCGAAGCTCGTCTTCCACAACTTCCATGGTCTCCATAAGCCAAGACCTGCATGAGCGATACATAGCCTCTGCCTCGCCCATTCGAAATTGAGCTATTGGTCTATGAGCTAAAGACTTGGAGGCAAGCATCGGAATTTTGTTCTGAGCTATATCCGAGAAAGCTTCTAGGGCTCCCTTTGCTACCCCAAGTGCTACTGCTGATTTGTTATAGGCCAATCTCAGAGGGACTGGCATTCTGTAAACTGGGTTTTCGTATTGGGCTGGTGTGACAAACAAATCTATTCCCGTGTACTCGGCTGGACAGATCCCCCCCTCAGTTTTTACGTCGTCTGAGCCAGAACCTCTCATTCCGGCAACATCCCAAGTTCTAACAATTTCCCACTGGTCTCGAGGTAAGAACCACATTTTGAATATGGGCATCCCGTCTTCGCCAAGTTCAGGCTCATCACCTTTCATAAGCGGCGCCCCTATGAAGCAATAGGTAGCGTTATGGCACCCAGAAATAAAGGTGTTTTGACCCCAAACCTTCACGCTGCCATCTTTCTGTCTTTCAGCCCGAGGGGGTTTTGTGCCCGGTCCACCACCACCGCACATCACGACTCTGGGGTTTTCAAGGTAGATTTTTTTTGCCAACTCTGGATCCATTCCACCTACCGCCATCGCGTTTATCTCTGACCCTAGCATAACATTCCAAGACACTGAGGCATCTATGGCGCCTAGGTGCTCTAGAACTTCTATGGTTTCCATGGAACTCGCGTTATCCCCTCCCATTTCGGTTGGCAACGCAAACCTAAAGAATCCCTCATCCACTAGATCGGATACTATCCAGTCGGGGAGACGCTTCATTTCCTGAGCTTCTTCCCCTGCCTTGAGGATGTCTTCTCTCATGAGTTCAATTTTATCTAGTCTCTGCTTATGAACGTCGCGAAGCATTTATCTGCCCTTTATGAAAGTTGTAGTGGGCTACAGTGTAGTCAGATTTCACCCAAAAATAAAAGGTTTAAAACGAATTGTTAGCTCAAGATGGATCCAATGCCTAAATTTTTTTTGGACATTAATTGGATAAAATTCTTATATCGGCAGCCTGGCGAATTTTATTTGCTTATGAAGGAGATTATTTTGCGTGAAATTAATTGTATCTGCCAGCTTGTTTCTTCCAACAGCAATAGTCTGTGCGAAATTTGGTCTAAAAAGGTATTATTTTGTTTGTTATAAATGTTTTTAGAAGTGAGAGCGTAATAGATGGATCTAAAAGAGAAAAATATAGTCGTAACGGGTGGTGGTCAAGGTCTCGGTTTGGCGATGGCACTAGAGTTTGCGAAAGCTGGAGCAAATTTGTCCTTAATTGATATAAATGAAGTTCCCCTGAAAGAAGCCGTTAGCCAGTGTGAAGCGCTTGGTGTTAAGGCAACCAGTTATATTTGTAATGTGTCGAAAGAGGACGAAGTAATTGCAGTTTTCGATGAGATTGAAAAAGATCACGAACTAATTCATGGTTTGATCAACAACGCGGGGATCCTGCGAGATGGTCTCCTTATAAAAGTAAAAGACGGTGAGATTCAGAAGCGGATGAGTCTAGGAGAGTGGCAGGCAGTAATTGATGTCAATTTAACCGGAGTTTTTCTTTGTGGACGGGAAGCGGCAACGAAGATGATAGAGAATCAAGTTCCTGGTTGTATCATAAATATCTCAAGTATCTCGAAGTCAGGTAATGCTGGACAGACTAACTACTCGGCCGCAAAAGCTGGTGTGTCTGCTATGGCAACAGTATGGGCAAAAGAGCTAGCGAGGTACGGCATCCGGTCTGCAGCAATTGCGCCGGGGTTTATAGCCACGGAGATGGTCGCAGGAATGAAACCTGAAGCATTAGAGAAAATGTCGTCTGGAATTCCGTTGAAACGTTTGGGGGAACCCTCAGAAGTTGCTCATGCTGCGAGGTTTATAATGGAAAATGATTACCTAAGCGGCCGCGTGGTAGAGCTTGACGCAGCCTTGAGGCTTTGAGCATTTCCAGTTTCTTCGGGGAACGTCGAGGAAACTGGATTTAAACTCGATTTCAGCTAGCCGAATTGGCTCATTGTGTTTTCATTTCCCCCTGCGAGCAAAGCATTTTCGCCGGCAAAGTACTCTTTGTGATGGTCTCCTATGGTGGTTCCGGCCATTTCTTGGTGTTTAACCACGTTCATATTTCTTCTTATTTCCGTCCTTTGCACGCCTCTTACGTAGGCAAGCATGCCATCAGCTCCGAAGTAGCCTTCGGCAAGCGTATCGACGCCGAGCGCTGTTTCGTGATAAGTCGGAAGCGTAATCAAATGATGAAAGATACCGGCTTCCCTCGATGCGTCTGCCTGAAAAGACTGAATGTACTCATCAGCTTTGATGGCTAGCTCAGAATCGTCAAGCTGGGCACCCATTAGCCCCAAAGGATCCTGAGAAGGGTCAGGGTATCCTGAAAGATCTTTTCCTTGCGATTTAAACTCTTCATAAACTTGCTCTCTAAACTTTAGTGTCCAGTTAAACGACGGAGAGTTGTTGTAAACTAGCTTTGCATCTGGAATCGTCTCTTTGACTCGGTTGACCATCTCTGCAATTTGAGCAACGTTTGGGCGCTCAGTTTCTATCCAAAGCAGATCCGCTCCGTGCCGCAAACTTGTTATACAGTCTAAGACTACTCTATCTACTCCGGTTCCTTCTCTAAAAGCATAAAGCCCGTTGTCTAGTCTAACTGGCTTTACCAGCTTACCTCCCTGATGGAATGTAATGTCGTGCTCTTTTAATTCTGCTACATCATTTATTTCTTCGGTTTCAAGAAAAGAGTTGTATTGACTGGCTAGGTCGTTTGGTTCTTTAGAAACTGGAACCATTTGTGTTAGTCCAGCTCCCAGGGAGTCGGTTCTTGCCACAATAATCCCATCCTCTATCCCAAGTTCCAGGAATGCGTACCTAACCGCATTCACCTTGGCTAGAAAAACTTCGTGCGGGACAGTAACTTTTCCTGCCTGATGCCCGCACTGCTTCACCTCTGATACTTGGTTTTCGATTTGAATGGCACAAGCTCCCGCCTCTATCATTTGTTTGGCAAGCAAGTAAGTTGCCTCTTCATTACCAAAGCCTGCATCAATATCAGCTATAATTGGTACAACATGACTTTCGAAATTATTAATTTTTTCAGCCAGATCAGATTCTTGAGCAGAATCATTGTTGGATCTAGCGTCGTCTAGCGCGGTGAACAACCTCTCTAACTCAACGGCATCGGCTTGCTTTAAAAACGTATATATTTCTCCTATGAGAGATGAGACAGAGGTTTTTTCATGCATACTTTGGTCGGGCAAGGGCCCGAATTTGCTTCTAAGAGCAGCAACCATCCACCCCGAAAGGTAAATATATTTCTTACTAAGAGTTCCTAGGTGTCTCTTAATTGCGATTGCCTTTTGTTGAGCCACAAAACCGTGCCAGCATCCCAAAGACTGTGTGTAATGAGAGGTGTTGCTATCATAATCAGCCATGTCTGCTCTCATAATAGAGGCGGTGTGGCGGGCAATATCTAACCCCGACTGAAACCTATTTTGTAATTTCATTCTCACAGCATATTCTGGATTAATTCCATTCCACGCGTCCCCTTTCTTTGTGCAAAGATTTTCCATTTCTTTAATTTCTGTAAGATAGTCAGTCACAAGTCACTCCTCAATTAAAAACTTGCCAAGGTTACCATTTCAGGAGGGCACGTTGATTGGAATAATAGGAAGGAATCATATTCTATTTATTCATCAATTGAATTCAAAGATCGATTAACTAATAGCTCTTTTGGTTTTGCTGTTTGCCACTGATAAGCTAACACTTAAATGAACTCTCTCTCAGGTCTCAATGAAGGTTGTGAGCGTCAATGTTGCTAGTGTTGCTGGAGAAATTTCAGCGGCCGCGAAGCGCAAAGTTAAAACAGGTATTTATAAAAAACCTCAATCGCGCAGAGTTCAAGTAGGATCTCAAGGTATCGAAGGAGATTTTATCTGTAATCGTAAGCATCATGGCGGCAAAGATCAGGCTATTTACGCCTATAGTACAAAGGATTACGCGTTTTGGAGTCGATCACAAAAAGCTCTTCTCGGGCCCGGTGCTTTCGGCGAAAATCTCACTATATCTGGTATAGATTATAGCGCCCTCTGTATTGGCGATGTTCTAGTACTCCCTGATTTACAACTCCAAGTCACAGCCCCAAGGACTCCCTGTCGAATGCTCTCCTCGGCGATAAAACAAAAAAATTTTTCCAATAAATTTAACAAAGCCAATCGTCCAGGAGCTTATTTCAGGGTGACCTTAGAGGGTACGGTTGGTGAGGGCGACGAAGTTAAATTGAAAAATTTCAAAGATGGTGCGCGCGTAACGTTGGCTAAATTTTTTAGGGATAAGGGAGCAAAACTTGGGAGGGAAGATCTAGAAAGATACCTCCGTTTACCAATCGATGAAAGATCCAGAAAAAAATTTGAGTACCAAGTAACAAAGCTCGAATAGATCGCTTGATCTAATCTATATATTTCGGAGAAAATTATGAAAGGAAAACGTGTTTTTATTACCGGCGGGAATAGTGGTATCGGTTTGGTTGCTGCTTCCGAACTAGCAAAACAGGGTGCAGAAATTGTCCTCGCTTGCAAACCTTCAAAGAAAACTGATTTAGCAGTTTCTTTTCTCAATTCTACTTCTTCGGTGCCTGTTATCAATCTAGATGTTGATCTTGCAAGTCTCGAGAGCGTTCGGAACTTGGCAGCACGATTTTTGGAAAAATATGACTCTCTCGATGTTCTGATTAATAATGCAGGAATTTTTCCGCCTAAGCAGAGATTTACTTTAGATGGTTTTGAAATGCAGTTTGGGGTGAATCACTTATCCCATTTCCTGTTGACTAATCTTCTAATGGACTGTTTGGAAAAGACCGCGCCCAGTCGTGTTATAACCGTTTCATCTATGCTCCATAAAAAAGGGGAAATAGCGTTTGACAGTTTTAGAGGTTATGAAAAATATAATAGTTCTGTAGCCTATAATAACT
The DNA here is from genome assembly GCA_902567095.1 of uncultured OM182 clade bacterium. Lineage (GTDB taxonomy): Bacteria > Pseudomonadota > Gammaproteobacteria > Pseudomonadales > Azotimanducaceae > UBA9659. The sequence goes on along the minus strand of CACFLG010000056.1, from coordinate 1,875 downwards.
CTAAGCTTTGTAATGTGCTATTCGCATTAGAACTCGCTTCTCGCAAAGTAGGCTCGGGGGTGACCTCAAATGTCCTCCATCCTGGAGCTGTTTCAACTGACATTGTCAGAGATCTTCCTTGGGTTGTAAGAAAAATCATCGGGATGATGTTCATGTCTCCAGAAAAAGGAGCAAAGACTACGGTTATGCTCGCCTCGGATCCAAGCATGGAAAAAGAAACTGGTAACTACTATGACCAAACGAAGTTAGACGAATGCTCACCCTTAGGTCACGACGAGGAACTTAGAAAATCTCTTTGGGACCAATCAGCAGAGCTCGTGAACTTGTAGTGAGCTATTGGTAATGGTCCAAAATAAACTGGGCTCCTTTTTCAGCTATCATTACCGTAGGTGCGTTAGTATTTCCTGAAGTAATTGTTGGCATGACGGAAGCGTCGATCACTCTGACAGAGGGGAGGCCCCGAACCCGAAGTTTGTCATCGACAACCGCTTCACTGTCACTGCCCATCTTGCAGGTGCCTACCGGATGAAAGATAGTTGTGCCTAACTTCCTAGCGGCATCCAGGAGTTCCGAGTCGCTCTCTGCCTGTTTCCCGGGGAGCCATTCGCTTGGCTCAAATCTCTGTAAAGCCTTTGCTTTCATAATCTTTCTAGTAAATTTTAATCCCTCTACCGCAATTTCCTGATCCTCGGTCGTAGATAAGTAATTTAATTTTATAGTTGGGTGTACACTGGCCTGAGAGCTTTTTATCGTTATTTCGCCGCGGCTGGTAGGTCTTAAATTACAAACAGCAGGGGTAATTGCATTAAATTTGTGCAGAGGTTCTCCGAATTTGTCTAGAGAAAGAGGTTGAACATGCCACTCTATATTGGGGCTTGGATATTTTTTGCTCGTCGAGGCGAAAGCCCCGAGTTGAGAGGGGGGCATAGTAAGCGGACCTCGCTTAAGAAATAAATACTCAAGACCCATTTTAGCCAGCCCGAATAACGAGTTAACTTTCTTGTTTAGCGTCACGGTATTTCGAACTTTATAAACCGTCCTGATTTGAAGATGATCCTGCAAGTTCCTGCCAACCCCGCGCAAATCGGAGAAAACCTCTATGCCATATTTATTCAAAGTTTCTTTCCGTCCAATTCCGGAAATCTGAAGGATTTGCGGAGAAGCCACTGCGCCTGCACTCAATATGACTTCCTTTCTTGCTCGAAACGTTTCCATCCCACTTCTCGTCGAAACTTCTACACTTTTGCATTGCAGCTCTCCATTTTCTCGATCGATGACGAGCTTTTTCGCATGCGCCTCCGTTACCACAGTAAGATTTTTTCTGCCTTTTGCCGGGTCGAGGAACGCTTTTCTAGCGTTCCATCTAACGCCTTTATTTTGATTCATTTGAAAGTATGCATTGCCGAAATTATCTCCGCGATTAAATTCTGCAATCTTTGGTATTCCTGATTCGGCAGCAGCATCTCTCCAAGCGTCCAAAATTTCCCAATTTACTCTTCGCTCTTGAACTTTTAACTCTCCCCCTTTCCCATGGTACTCATCTTGATCGTGCTGGTAATCTTCCGACTTCTTGAAAAAAGGTAATACTTCATCCCAAGACCAACTTCGGTTTCCTAACTGAGCCCAATGGTTGTAGTCATGGGCTTGACCTCGCATGTAAATCATCGCGTTGATAGATGAACAACCTCCTAAAACTTTACCGCGAGCATATCCTATGGTTCTGTCATTAAGTCCAGGTTCTTCTTCGGTCTCGTAACACCAGTCAGTCTTTGGATTATTTATCGTGAATAAATAACCCACAGGAATATTTATCCAGAAATGGCTATCTTTTTTACCCGCCTCTAATAACAATACTGAGTGTTTTCCGCTTGCTGT
>CACFLG010000055.1 GCA_902567095.1 uncultured OM182 clade bacterium | reverse complement strand
GAGAAGATTTGAAGTTATTAGGAAGATGGAACTACGGCTTAAGCTCAAACCAGACCCTTGATAGTTTATTTGGGTTTGAACTAGATGACTGCTGCTGGTCAGCAAAATTAGTGTTAAGGAGACATAGAGAAAAACTGAGACAAAACTCCTTCGTTGACATTCAGTCACAGGAAAAAATCTTCAAACAACCTCACGAAACTGGAATATACTTTGAGTTTGAACTAAAAGGTCTTGCCTCTTTAGGAAGAAGGATAGACAGCTTCCTAGACTACTCTTTGCAAAGTATAAAATAACGGTGCCTTTATAATGAAAATCAAACTTCAGCATTTAAATTCAGGTTTTGTCGCATTACTTATATCCGTGCTTCCGCTCCTGGCTCAATCAGCGACTACGATCATTGACAGAATCGCAATAGTTGTAGATCAAGATGTCATCATGCAATCAGAACTTGAGGAAAGATTTAAAGCAGTAAGGTCCCAGATATCGAGCCAAAAAAATGCTCGAATGCCCTCAGATGATGTCCTTAACAAGCAGATTGAGGAGCAAATGATTATCGAAAGCCTTCAACTGCAAAGAGCTGAGCGCGCCGGCATAAGAATAAGTGATGAAGAGATCAATAACACGCTCGCCCAGATTGCGAAGGAGAACAACCTGTCTTTGAATGAGTTTAAAAACGCCCTTACTTTGGATGGAATAAGTTGGAGCGGAATGCGTTCGCGAGTAAGCAGAGAGCTAAAAATCAACAGACTACAACAGGGAATAATGCGCCGAAGGATTCAAGTTTCCGATCAAGAAATCAAAAACTTTTTGTCCAGCGAGCTCGGTTCTAACCTTACTGCCGACCAATATCGCCTTGGCCACATCCTTATACCGATACCTGAAAACCCATCGAACAACGATTTAAAAACTGCCAGCTCTCAAGCAAACAGTATTTTCGCGAAGATCGAAGAGGGAGATGACTTTAGGGCATTAGCTATTGAATTCTCTTCGGGACAAAATTCATTGGAAGGTGGCGACTTAGGATGGAGAAAAGCTGCTCAGCTCCCCACTATTTTTTCTGATCTGGTAGACAATATGGAGGTTGGGGAGACCAGATCTCCTATCAGAAGCGGCAGAGGATTCCACATTCTTAAGTTGTTTAATAAACGTGGTGCGTCGACCGAAGGGAAAATTGCCCAAACTAGAGTCAGACACGTGCTAGTCCAACCTAACGAAATTAGGTCAGAAAACGAAGCAAATGACTTAGCGTTATCGTTGCGTAACGAGGTCGTAGAAGGTCGAGATTTCGAGGAGATCGCTAAACTATATTCTGACGATCCTGGCTCAGCGCTCAGCGGAGGTGATTTGGGTTGGTCGCGAAAGGGGGTTTTTGTTCCGGAATTCGAAAAAATTATAGCCGATTCCGAGATAAACGAATTGAGTAGCGTTTTCCAAACCGTACACGGGTATCATTTTCTTGAAGTAACCGATAGAAGAATAGAGGATTTTTCAGAGCGCTATCGAATGAGCCAAGCAGAAAATTTTCTTAGGAATCAAAGGTTCGATCAAGAACTGAGTAATTGGTTACGGGAAATACGTGAAGATGCCTTCATCGAATCTAAGAACTGAAATTAAGATCGGGATATCCGCTGGTGAACCAGCCGGGATAGGTCCGGACATCTGCATTCAATCTTTTGAGGCCGTGAGCTCGATAGCTGAAATAATTTACTATGCGGATCCCGAAGTTTTAAAAAGCCGAGCAAAGTTATTGGGCAAATTTATACCTGTAAATAATCTCGAGTTAAACACCTTCGATTCATCAATGATGAACGTGTTTCCTAAAAAGACTAACGCAACCGTAACTGCAGGAAAAGGAAATTTCAAAAATTCTGTATATGTGATCGACTGTCTGAAAGCGGCCGTAAAGGACGCAATCGACGGGAAAATTGCAGGGATAGTTACTGCTCCAGTCAATAAAGCGATCATTAATGAGGCGGGGATTACTTTTTCTGGTCATACAGAATGGCTAGCGCAAGAAACTGATGCCAAAGACGTAGTTATGATGCTTGCAACTGGAAATCTAAGAGTTGCTCTAGCCACCACTCACCTGCCATTATCGCGAGTAAGCGAAGCTATAAATCCAGAAAGATTAGAGCGCACCATAACGATCATGCAGACTGATCTGATAAAACGTTTCAAGATATCAAAGCCATATATCTTGATAACTGGCTTAAATCCGCACGCAGGCGAAATGGGGTATTTAGGTAAAGAAGAACAAGAAATTATAGTGCCTGTCATAGAGAGACTTAAAATGAAAGGTTTCAATTTAAAGGGGCCTATCCCCGCGGACACTGCCTTCAACAAAAAAACCTTGGAGGGGATAGATGCAGTTTTAGCTATGTATCATGACCAAGGTCTTCCGGTAGTCAAGTACGCCGGTTTTGGAAGTGCAGTAAATATTACCCTTGGGTTACCAATAATTCGAACATCAGTGGATCATGGAACAGCTTATGAATTAGCGGGGACCGGAATGTCCGATTGTACCAGCATGATTTCAGCAGTAGAGTGCGCCTTGAAAATGGTTGAATAAATCATGACTCAAGCAAGAAGAAGATTTGGCCAAAACTTTCTGATCGAAAAATCGACTATCGCGAGAATTATTGAATCTCTAAAGATATCGCCTCAGCATAGCGTAATTGAAATTGGTCCTGGCAAGGGTGCGCTTACTGAAAGACTTGTAGAGTCGCGATGCGATTTAACTCTAATAGAAATTGACAGAGATTTAGTTGACATTTTAAAAAAAAAATATCAGGGACTTTCAATCGTTAACGAGGACGTTTTAAAAGTAGATTTTAGCTCTTTTCTTGGGATTGAACCCAAGAGAATAATAGGAAACCTACCATACAATATCTCAACACCATTACTCTTCAAATTGAGCAGATTTAACGAACGGATCATTGACATGCACGTCATGTTACAAAAAGAAGTTGCAGAGCGAATAGTTTCCGAATCTTCAAGAAAAGAATACGGAAGATTATCGGTGTCAATTCAGCTTTTATGGGAGGTAACTAAATTATTTGATGTTTCACCAACAGCTTTTTCGCCCCAACCCAAAGTTAACTCGAGCTTCATATGCCTTAAACCGAAGAAAAAAATAAATTTTGATCGCGATCTCATGAATCAACTATTAACTTCCGCATTTTCTGCGCGAAGAAAAACACTCAAAAATGCTCTAAGAAATTATTTAAACGAAAGCGAGTTAAGATCTATAGAAATAGATCCTGGATCACGACCCGAAAACCTTTTTCCTGAAGATTTCATTCGTTGCGCAAATTTCTTGAAAAAAAAATTATGACTACTCTTATCATTGGCGATGTGCAAGGATGCTATCAAGAATTAGAACAACTCTTGACGAAATGCGGTTTCGATGAAGGCAAGGATCATCTCTGGTTAGTTGGCGATCTAATTAATAGAGGTCCAGAAAATTCTGCAGTTCTAGATTGGCTAATTGATACTCCGAAAGTTACATCCGTTTTGGGTAATCATGATCTACATTTTCTTGCTGTCGCGCTTGGAGAAAGAAGCCAATCAAAGGGAGATACGCTAAATGATGTACTCGAATCACCAAAACGCGATATCTATATCGATTACTTAAGAAACTTGCCGTTGATACACACGAGTTCGGATAATGAAAATGTATTGGTGCATGCAGGCGTGCCGCCAAATCTAGACATTCAGAGTTCTTTGAGTTTAGCAAATGAGGTAGAAGAGGTTCTTAAATCAGATAAAATCGAAGGCTTTCTACAGTCCTTGTATGGCAACAGTCCGAGCGTTTGGAATAAGACCCTCAAAGGGGAAGACAGATTAAGATTGATCACAAATTGGTTCACTCGGATGAGGTACTGCAAAGAAGATGGAGAACTTGAATTGACACATAAAGAAGCTGTTTCTCCTGCTGGATTTCAACCCTGGTATACATTTGAACGTACCGACCAAATCAGAGTTTTTTTTGGTCATTGGGCAGCGATAGAAGGGAAAACAGGAAATCAGTGGGCGACCGCGTTGGATACCGGTTGTGTCTGGGGAAGAAAGCTCTCCGCATTCGATCTCGAGAAAAATTGCTTGATTAGCGTTAATTCGAGAACAAAAAAAAAATGAAGGCATACCTAGTAGGAGGAGCAGTTCGAGACAAACTTTTGGGAATTGAACCAAAAGAAAGAGATTTTGTTGTCATAGGCAGTTCAATCGATGAAATGATTAAAGAGAACTTCACAAAAGTCGGAAGAACATTTCCTGTGTTTCTTCATCCAAGAACTAAGGAGGAGTATGCTCTAGCTCGAACCGAAAAAAAGACGGGAAAGAGACATACCGATTTTGTTTGCGATTTCTCTCCATCTGTTACGTTAGAAGAAGATCTTTTTAGGCGTGATCTAACCATTAACGCTATCGTCATTGATGATTTTGGAAAAATAATCGACCCTTTCCATGGACAAAAGGATTTAGCGGCTCGGCAGTTAAGACACATATCTGAAGCTTTTTGCGAAGATCCTTTACGTATCTTAAGAGTAGCCAGATTTTTAGCTCAGCTCAGCGAGTTCGATTTTTCTGTGCATCCTGAAACCCATAAGATGATCAAGACTATGGTAGAGGATAAAGCTCTATTAGAAATTAGTGGGGAACGAATCCTATTAGAAATGGAAAAAGCCTTGAACAGCAAAAAACCGTCAGTTTTTTTTTCTTACCTCGATGAAGTCGACGCCACAAATACCCTTTGGCCAGAGCTAAACCGTAAACTCAACAAAAGCCTTGATTCAATCGATAAAAACAATACTGATGCAAGATTTTGTGCGCTACTAGATTTTCTGGAAATCAATGACATAGAGTGCTTTTGTCAACGATTAAACATACCCAACAAGAAGAGGGAGCTAGCTTTGCTCGTCAAGTCAGAAAAAGGCGCCTGGGGGAATTTAGGAAATGGCTCTGCCGCTGACATTATTAATCTTCTATATCGAGCAGATGCATTTAGGAAAAGCGATAGATTTCTGAGGTTTAATAATATTTGTAGCGAATTAACAGGTAAGAAATTTGCGGATAGATGGAATCAATTATACGAGGAGGCGAGACAAACTAAGTTAGCCAATCTTGAGACCAAAGGCATCGAAGGCTCAGAGCTCGGAGCTAGATTAAAAGCTAAACGAATTGAAAAGATTCAGATCAAAAATGAGTCCTAACGTCCTGCTTATCACCGGAGGAGCTAAAAGAATTGGAGTTGAAATTGCCAAGAAATTTCATGACGAAGGCTACAAAATAATATTGGCTTTCCAATCTTCAAGCGCTGAAGCCGCAAAGGCTGTTTGTGAGCTTAATAAATTGCGTAAAGATTCGGCTGTAGCAAAAAAAATCGATCTCGTTGACTTAGACTCACTTGATGCGTTCTTTCAAGAATGCAAAGAAACTTTTGGACCCTTAACCTGTCTAATAAACAATGCTTCAGTGTTTGCTCCAACTGATCTGAAAAATGTCTCATCTACAGAGCTTAAAAGAACTTTCGATATAAATCTCATCGCTCCAATAATACTATCGAAAAATATGGCTTCACAAAAAATGAAAAGCTCAATAATCAATATTTTGGATATATATGCCGAGAAGCCTTTAGCTAGCTATTTTTCATACACAATATCAAAAGCAGGCTTAAAGATGGCTACCAAAGCTTTAGCCAAGGAACTTGGACCAGACATCCGAGTTAATGGTGTTTCTCCGGGAATAATACTTTGGCCTGAGGACGAAGAGAATAAGGGCTTCATATCCGAAGAGGTGGTAGAAAACCTGCCGCTGAAAAAAAAGGGTAAGCCCATAGATATTGCAAATACATGTTACTTCTTAGCAGAGGTGGCACCGTTTATTACTGGAGAAATAGTTACCGTAGATGGAGGACAAAGCCTCAGTTAATTTTTCGTCTCGGCTATCTGCGGCCAATGTCAGTTCGGTATGTTTGACCAGAGAAGTGAATTTCACGAACAGATTCATAAGCCTTGCGCCTAGCCTCTTCGATTTCAGAGCCCATCGCGGTCACTGCTAAAACTCTCCCACCGTCTGTCTCTAAAACCTCATCTTTTATTTTAGTTCCGGAGTGAAAAACCTTCGCTTTTGTCAAATTCTCTAGACCGGCAATTGGATGACCGATTTCATAGGCTTCGGGGTAACCCCTCGAAGCCATAACGACTGAAACCGAGGTTCTCTCATCGAAATTCAACATGGTCCCGTTAAGCTTTCCTTCTAGGGTAGCCAATATGGCAGTATAAAGATCTGATTTTAGACGCATCATTATTGGTTGCGTCTCAGGGTCGCCAAATCGACAATTATATTCAATGACATAAACTTCTCTGCTTGGGTCAACCATCAATCCAAAATATAGAAAACCACGATAGGGAGACCCCTCAGCGATCATTCCTCTTAACGTCGGAATCACTATTGACTCTATAATCTTCTGCTCAAGAGCGTCGTCTACGAACGCCACTGGGGAATATGCACCCATACCTCCCGTATTAAGACCCATACCTCCATCATTGGCTCTTTTATAATCTTGCGAGGTTGAAAAAGCCTTAAAATCTTCGCCGTCAACGAGAACTATGTAACTTAATTCCTCTCCTTTTAAAAAATCTTCAATGAGAAGCTCCTTAGACCCTGCTTTTTTTTCCGAAAAACACTTTTTAATCACTTCCTCAGCTGCGGTGATTGTTTGACAAATAAAGACTCCTTTCCCTGAGGCTAACCCATCTTTTTTTATTACTATTGGTCCTGAAAGCGTCCTGACGAACTTAATCGCTGAATCAGAGGTTGAAAACACTTGGAACCCGGCGGTAGGTATTTTGTATTTTTGCAAGAATCGCTTAGCAAAGCTTTTAGAACCCTCTAGTCTTGCGGCAGCTGCGGAGGGACCAAAACAAATCAAACCCCTATCCGAAAAATACTCAACTATACCCCCAACTAGCGGTTCCTCAGGACCAACAATAGTTAGTTGGATGTTTTGCGAAAGCGCAAAGTTAGAGAGATCCTGGAAGTTCATGGGGTCTATATCGACATTTTTAACTAAATCTTCTTTCTCGGTGCCGCCATTTCCAGGAGCGACAAATACTTGACCGACCTTTGGAGAGCTCGCTAATTTCCATGCAATAGCATGCTCTCTGCCTCCATTTCCCACAACCAAGATCTTATTAATGTCTGAAATGCCTCTTCCCGGTGAACAGCATTGCTATACCCGCATCGTTCGCTGCACTGATAACCTCTTTATCACGCAAAGAACCACCTGGCTGAATAATTGCTCCGATACCCGCCTTCGCAGCAATATCGACGCTATCTCGAAAAGGGAAAAAGGCATCTGAAGCGAGGCAGCTAGACTTCAAAGACAAGCCTTCGTCGGCTGCTTTCATGATAGCTACCCTTAAACTCATAACACGTGACGTTTGTCCTGCGCCTATACCATAAGTCATACCCCCGTTAGTCAAAACGATTGCATTTGATTTCACGAACTTACTTACATTCCATGCCAGACTTAAGTCCTCATATTGAGAATCAGAGGGCGCAATATTAGTGACCAATTGAAAATTCTCCGCGAGATCCTCGGACTGATCTAATTCTTGAACCAACAATCCTCCAGCTACCTTCCTATAATCAAGTAATTTTCGGTCCAAAACCAACGTAGGTAATTCTAAAACTCGAACGTTTTCTTTAGTTGCCAAAACATCCAAGGCTTCTTCACTGAATGAGGGGGCTAGCAAGACCTCCAAGAACTGTTGTTCTAGGAGGACCTTAGCGAGATCTTCATTGACTCGACGATTGAAGCTTACTATACCCCCAAAAGCAGAACTCGGATCTGTGCTATAAGCCATTCGATAGGACGAAACTAAATCGGAGCTCTGTGCAACTCCGCACGGATTACCATGCTTTACAATTACGCAGGCAGGTTTTAAAAGGGCGCTCACGCAAGCCCAAGCAACATCGGAGTCAGAGATATTATTAAAAGACAGGTCCTTACCTTGCTTTTTTCGAGCTTTAGAAATTGATCCTTCGGGTGGATTCTTTTCCTTATAAAAACATGCTTTTTGATGAGGATTCTCTCCATATCTCATGATTAATCCATCGACGTGTTGCAAAGTTATCGCTTCAGGGAATTCTTCAAGACTCTCTTCTTGCCAATTCGCAGACGAAAAAAAG
>CACFLG010000054.1 GCA_902567095.1 uncultured OM182 clade bacterium | reverse complement strand
CCTTTCCGAAAAACCAGGAGACCACGGCGGGTTTAAAGAAATCATAGCAAGGATTGAGGGCAAGCATGTTTACGCTAACATGAAGTTTGAATCAGGCGCACATAGAGTCCAAAGAATTCCGCAAACAGAGTCTCAAGGACGTGTTCATACTTCAGCCTGCACTGTCGCAATTCTTCCCGAACTCGAAGAGATAGAAGAAATAGAAATCGACAAGGCGGATCTTCGAGTAGACACTTTCAGAGCCTCCGGAGCAGGTGGGCAGCACGTCAATAAAACCGATTCCGCAGTTAGACTAACTCACCTACCGTCCGGGCTAGTAGTAGAGTGTCAAGACGAGAGATCTCAACATAAGAATAAGGCTAGAGCGCTCGCGCTCCTTCAAGCTAAATTAATGGAAAATGCAAAAAGTGAACAGAGCAGTGATCGAGCTAAGGAGAGAAAAACTTTAGTTGGAACCGGAGATCGATCCGAAAAAATTCGGACCTATAATTTTCCTGAAGGTAGAGTAACCGATCATCGAATCAACCTTACAGTGCATCGGCTTCAACAAATCATGTCAGGAGAATTAGATCTAGTCCTTAATCAATTAATTACGGAACACCAAGCTGATTTGCTGAGATCTATAAGTAAAAATAATGAATAGAAGCCTTGACGAATTGAGGCAGGAGGCCATTAAGAAACTAGAAAAAATCTCTGGCGACCCACTTCGTGAGTATATGGAACTTTTTTCATTGGCAACGGGGCTAAGCAAAACCCACGCGCTCACTAATTTTTTTGAAGTCAATTCAAAAAGGATCGAAGATCTGCGTTTGTTAGAAACATATATATCTCAGCGCTGCACCGGAGTGCCATTACCTTACATAACTGGAATAGAAGGTTTTTGGAAAAAAGAATTCCGAGTCACGGCCGACACGCTTATCCCACGACCCGAAACAGAACTTCTAGTTGAACTAATTTTGTCTGAGAATAAAAGCAAATGCCTAAAAGTCCTTGATTTAGGAACTGGAACCGGCGCAATCGGCATAAGCATTGCGGAAGAAAGGCCCAATTGGAAGATAACAGCTACCGATATAAGCTTATTTGCATTGCGGACAGCAAAAATAAACTCACGAGGCCTAAAGAACATAAACTTTGTTCAGTGCTTTTGGCTCAACTCGATTGGAACAAGCTTCGATATAATCGTATCAAATCCACCCTACATATGTGATAACGATCCGCATTTAAAGTATCTTCGCTATGAACCAAGGCTTGCTTTAGAGGGAGGTAGAGATGGGCTCGGTCCGGCTAGGGAGATTATAAAAACGGCGAAAAAAAATTTGGTGGACAAAGGACGACTTTACCTAGAGCATGGCTATGACCAAAAGGATGACGTTACCCAAATATTGCGGCAGAGTGATTTTTGTACGATCAAGAGCTATAAGGATTTCGCAGGTCATGACAGGGTTATCAAGGCTCATTCATGACTCTTAACGATAATCAATTGATTCGCTACAGCAGAAATATCTTGCTTTCTGACATAGACATCGTGGGTCAAGAAAAATTACTTTCCTCTAGTGCGATGGTAATAGGCCTAGGAGGGCTTGGCAGTCCCGTAGCGTCCTATTTGGCTGCATCGGGCGTAGGCAGATTAGTCATTTCCGATTTCGATTCTGTCCATATCTCCAATCTTCAGAGACAAACGATTTTTTCCTCAAAAAATATTGGAGAGAATAAAGCAGTCGCTGCCAAGAAAAGGCTTTTGGAAATAAACCCTCAAATTGAGATTATTAGCCTCAGCAAATTAAGTTCGACAGAGGAACTGCGAGAATGGATAAGCACTGTAGATATTGTAGCGGATTGCACCGATAACTTAGGCACGCGTTTAGTAATCAACGACATATGTTTTTCAGAAAAAACAATGCTTGTTTCAGGAGCCGCAATAAAAATGGACGGCCAATTAATCGTCATTGATCCAACAAATCCAGATGGTCCATGCTATCGCTGTCTTTACAATACCGACGAAGACTTGGAAGATGATTCTTGCTCCGACTCGGGAGTTTTGGGACCCATAGTAGGAGCTGTAGGCTGTCTACAAGCGACTGAAATTCTGAAAATACTTTTAAGCATTGGAACCTCCTCAGCTGGGAAATTAATAACGATCGATGGTAGACATCTAGAATGGCTGAAAATTGACCTGCCGAAAAACTTAAAATGTAAAACATGCAACCAAAAGAACGACTAGTGTAAAGTTTCAGCCACCTGAAGATCTGCGTGATATGAGGACCGCACAAGAGGTCCGCTCGCTACACTTTTAAATCCGAGCGATCGACCAAAGTCTGCCAGATCCTCAAACTCTGCGGGAGGGACAAATCGCTCGACTTTTAAATGCTGCTTGCTAGGTTGCAAATATTGGCCCAGTGTGACCATATCAACGTTATTTTCGCGTAAATCGCTCATCACGGACCTAACTTCGCTTAGGTGTTCACCGAGCCCGAGCATCAAACCAGATTTAGTCGGAACATTTGGATTAAGTTGTCTAAAAGATTTTAGAAGACTGAGGGACCAGGCATAATCTGCTCCAGGCCTCACTTTTTTATAAAGTCTAGGAATAGTTTCTAAATTGTGGTTGAAAACATCCGGCGGAGTTCTACTTAAAATTTTTAAGGCGATTTCTTTTCTTCCACGAAAATCAGGAACTAATACCTCAACAATGATTTGAGGGTTCGACATTTTTACTTCCTCTATGCATCGACTAAAATGAGAGGCACCACTGTCCTTCAAATCATCACGATCAACAGAAGTGATCACGACATAGGTTAGCTTCATCTCTTTAATGGCACTAGCCAAATTTCTTGGTTCATTAACATCGAGCGGCTTCGGTTTTCCGTGCGCTACATCGCAGAAGGGGCATCTCCTTGTACATATCTCTCCCATGATCATGAAAGTTGCGGTTCCTCGAGAAAAACACTCTGGCAAGTTGGGGCAGCTAGCTTCCTCACAAACCGATGCCAAAGACCTATTTCTGAGGATTTCTTTTGTTCTTTCAATTTCTGGGTTTGATCGAACCCTAACCCTTAACCACTGCGGCTTTGGAGGCAAAATTTCGGTGGGTATCACTTTAACTGGGATTCGTCTAACTTTTTCTGCACCCCTTAGCTTTTCGCCGACTATTAATCTGTTTTTATTTGCCACAATGTCACCTATGTGCTCCGACCTATTTTTCTGAGATTCAAGTCTAAGATCGACTTTATATCATCTACAACAACTTTCATCTCTGTATTTTTCCCTAACGCTTTTAGATCGGTCACTTCTAAACCCTCATAACCGCAGGGATTTATTATCTTGAAAGGAGCAAGATCCATGTCGATATTTAAGCTAAACCCATGATAGGTTTTTCCTCTTCGAACTCGAAGACCTAAAAAACCTATTTTTTTACGTCCCACAAAAACTCCAGGAACTTGTTCCATTGTCGATGCACGAACACCGTACGAACTGAGAAGAGAAATCAGAGTGTTTTCTATTAACGATACTAGTTGTCGAACTCCCAAATTTCTTCGAGCAAGGTCTAATAAAAGATAGACAACCAGCTGCCCCGGTCCGTGATAAGTAATGTCTCCACCCCGATCACTCTGCACCAAAGGGATTTGAGTACGAGACAATAAATTATGTGGCTTCCCTAATTTACCTATGGTGAATACTGGCAAGTGATCTAAAAACCAAACCTCATCTTGAGTGTCATTATTTCTACTCAATGTAAAACTTCTCATCTTTTCACAAGTTTGTTCATAAGGTCTATTACGAAAAATTCGGTAAAAAATATTAGGAGGTATTTTCCCCATTATAAAACCAGCTTAACCGACTCGATTTTTTTTAAATCTAGATACAAATCTTTGATGTGACTCTCAGAGAGCGCTCTCAATATGACGGATACCGACACGTAATTCTTTTTTTGGCTCATTTTTTCTCTGACTGCAGACTCTTTAAAACTCAAATCGTGCTTAGAAATACAATTGACCACTTCATTTAAAAGGCCCGGTCGGTTCTCGCACAAAACCTTGATAGGATAGTCGCAAGGGAACGAAATACTTTGTTCTGAGATCTTCAAGTCAATACTCCAATGGATCACCGTCAAACAACTTAAGAAAAAATAGTTGGATTGAATCTATCAATTTACTGAAGAATCCAGCCTCCTCAACACTGTTGAGAGCGGTTATAGGGACGGAGACTTTCTCTTCGCTCAGGCCTGAAATCATGAGCGTACCAAATTTATCGCCCTTTCTTATTGGAGCATGAATTTCTTCAGTGAGTGTAATCTCAGCAACAAGTTTATCACGACTTCCCTTTGGGATCGTAAGAATTAAAGGATTAGTTAATCCAAGCCTTAATGAGCTGTGTTTACCACCCCATATTTTTACTTGTTTGAGCATGTCGCCGGCTTCGTATAGTGAAATCGTTTCAAAATATCTAAAGCCAAAAGTTAATAATTTCTGGCTTTCAATTGCCCTGCTAATCTGGCTCTCTGTTCCCATAACCACCGAGATTAATCTCATCCCATTCCTAAATGCGGAGGCTACCAAGCAATATCCGGCTGCTTCGGTATGCCCAGTCTTTACTCCATCTACTGAGGCGTCCCGCCAAAGTAATCTGTTCCGATTATTTTGCTTAATTCCAGCATATTCATAAGATTTTTCTGCGTAGTACTTGTAATGAGAGGGGAACTCTCTGATAAGCGCTTTAACCAACCGGCCCAAATCTGAGGCAGTGGTGTAGTGATTTTCATGAGGCAAACCTGTTGAGTTTTCGAAATTAGTGTTATTTAGTCCCAGGTTTCTGGCATGCATGTTCATTGTCTCAACAAAAGATTCTTCCGAACCCGAGATATGCTCGGCAAGAGCGACACTAGCGTCATTACCAGATTGCACAATAATTCCTCTTAAGATTTCTTCTAATCGAACAGAGGTTCCCTCTCTAATAAACATCCTTGAGCCTTCCATTCTCCAGGCCTTAACGCTCACACTCACTTCATCATCCAGAGAAATAGATCCTTTCGCGAGTTCCTTTGCCGCGACATAACTGGTCATTATTTTGGTGAGACTCGCTGGGGGCAGCCGTTGATCAGAGTTAAACTGGACCAAAACTTTGTCGGTATTTGCGTCCATCAAAAAATAACCCTCAGCGCCAATCTGAGGAGGAGCAGGAATAATAAACTCGTCTGCATATGCTGAATTAGGAGTAATTAAGGGCAATAAAAAACAAAAAACTATCGATCTAATACTTTTAAGCATTAATAAGCTCCATTATTCTTTTATGTACAAAGGTCCTTCAAATCCTTTATCTGAGATAATCTTCAACACATAAAGCTTTTGTTTTTCTTCTGTTAGGGGTCCGACCCAAACTTTGTGCAGATCAGAGTTTTCTAGCGGAGGAATCACTCGAACAGAAATTGTATCCGATAACAAACTACTCAGTTTATTAGATAGTTTTTTTGCAGCTATTTTTGTTTTAAACGCTCCTACCTGAATATAATTCTTCTCTTGACCGTCCTTTAGTTTATCAGTGTTAACGAACGCTGTTTCCTTTATAGCCTCAACGACTACAGTGGTTAATCCATTTTCAAGAAAACCCAACTCCAAGGCTGCAGCGTATGACAAGTCAATCAGACGATCATCATGGAAAGGTCCTCTATCATTCACTTTAACAAGGGTTCTTTTTCCATTTTCAAGATTAGTTACTTTTACCAAGGTAGGCAAAGGTAAAGCTTTGTGAGCTGCTGTCATCAAACTCATATCATATATTTCACCAGAAGCAGTTAGATTCCCATGAAATTTTTTCCCATACCAAGATGCAACCCCAATTTCTAAATACCCCTCCGAGGAGCTCATAGTTTCATAAACCTTTCCGAAAACTTCGTATTGGTTTATTTTTAAATCCTTGCTTTTTTGGTTATCCGTATACACGCAAGAACTCAAAAGACAGATCATCGTTATCAATATTAACGGTAGTAACATCTGAAGATCTCTATCTAATCACTTTTTTTAAAGGCTTCGCTAAGCTGGAAGACTGCCATCGCATAAAGATCGCTTCGATTGTATTTCATGAGCACTGAAAAATTCCAAAAACCCGCCCAATATTTGTAGCCTCCGGGGACAGCTAACTTCAGGGGTATCACCATCCGACTGGGTATATTTTTTCTGTCAGAGGATTTTGGCAGGCAATCATAAAGCTTATTAGAGACAGCGAATTCCATAGAATCACTTATTGAAAAGATCCCACAATCACCATCAACTTCGACAGCAACTAATTCCTCCCTTCTCCACCCATGCTCATAAAGATAATTACCGACGCTACCGATCGAATCGGAAGGCTGTTCCCAAAGATTGCGATTCCCATCTAAATCAAAATCAACAGCATATCGTCTAAAACTGCTAGGTATAAATTGGCCCATCCCCATCGCTCCAGCATAAGAACCCTTGAGGTCATCTATGTTAAGATTTTCTTCACGGGTCATAAGAAATAATTCCTTCAGCTCTTCCTTAAAAAAAGAGCTCCTAGGCGGATAATAGAAGGCTAAAGTAGCAAGTGAATCAAGAACCGGATGACTACCCATGATTTTTCCGTAGCGAGTTTCTACGCCTATTATTGCTGTAACTATCTCTGCCGGAATACCGAAGTCAACCTCGACCCTTGCTAAATCAAGATGATTATCCTTCATAAATATTTTCCCGTTATCCAGCCGAGCTTTATCAAGAAAAATATCTCTATACTCCCCCCAAGATAAAGTCTTCTCTGCGGGCTTACTAATATTGTCGATCACTATTTGCCTGTGATTAGCAGAATTCAAAACACGTAGAATTTCCGATCTTTTGTATTGAAATTTTTCGGACAAATCGTTAGCGAATTGTATTGCCTCAGGGGTACGAAAATTTTTTTCTGCAAGAATCTCAAGACAAAAAACTAGCAAAACAAAGAAAATGAGAATCTTCACAGCGATATTCTTCTGTGGTTTTGTATTGACATCATTACCCCAAATCCTGCGAAGAGAGTTAGCACAGAGGTGCCGCCATAGCTAACAAATGGAAGAGGAACTCCAACCACGGGCAGAACACCCGAAACCATTCCGATGTTAACGAAAACATAAACAAAAAAAGTAAAAATAATACTTACAGATACGAGTCTTCCAAAAGTATCCTGCGCGTTCACTGCTAAAATGACTCCTCGCCATATGAGAAGTGAGTATAAAATAAGCAACAACATAACTCCTGAAAAACCTAACTCTTCTCCTAAAACAGCCAAAACAAAGTCTGTTTTCGTTTCAGGAAGAAAATCTAAATTAGATTGTGTGCCCTGGAACAGGCCTTTTCCAAAGATTCCGCCGGAGCCAATTGCTGTTTTAGATTGGATAATGTTCCAGCCGGCGCCCAAAGCATCCGATTCTGGATTTAGTAAAATCAGAATTCTCTGACGCTGATATTCTCTCATTAAAAGCCATAGTGCGGGGGCCAAGGCAAAGCCAATCGCCAATGATCCAAAAACTAAACGCCAAGATATCCCTGAAACAAAAAGAACAAAAACGCCGGTAGAAATTAATATAACAGAAGTTCCTAAATCAGGCTGTGCTCCGATCAACATTACTGGGATTGAAATAATAACAATAGCCCAGAAAATATACCTCGCTTTCGGAGGCAGATGTCGATCTTGGAAATAACGGGCAAGCATAATCGGCAAAGCTAATTTCATTAACTCTGATGGCTGAAAACTTATCACGCCAGGTATTTTTAACCATCTTTTGGAACCTTTAATTTCAATTCCATAAAAGAAAGTAATCAACAAAAGAACAACCGAAAAGGAAAAGAACCATGGAGCCAATCGCATGAAAAACACCGGAGGAATTTGTGCGACTGAGAACATAATAAAAAAGCCAGCGAACATTTTCAGGCTTTGCGCCAATACTGGATCAGGATCTCTGCCGACCGCACTATAAAGAATGAGCAAACCAAAAATGCATACCAGGATTAGGTTAAGAACAATCGGCAGGTCAAGATGGAACACGTCACCAACTAAAGTCCTTTCTCTTTTCAGACCCATGGAACCAGATAACTGCCTAACAAAATCAGCACTCACTGGTCTAAACCTCGTCGCCAGACGCTTGAAAAGAATCTCTCGCTTCTCTTCCAATATGAAAATCAATAACAGCCTTCGCTACAGGAGCAGCAATTTCACTGCCAGAGCCTCCATTTTCTACAATCACTGCTATCGCGATAGTAGGCTCATTTAGAGGAGCGAACCC
>CACFLG010000053.1 GCA_902567095.1 uncultured OM182 clade bacterium | reverse complement strand
GCTATGAAATTCACCTAGGAGAGACCAGCGGAGCAGATTGCGCGCGCCCTTTTGCGTTGATAGACGGAAGAAATGAGGGGGCATGCTCGCAAGATGGCCGTGTTCAAGGCAGTTACCTCCATGGGCTTTTCTCACAAGATAGGTTTCGCAAGGCGTTTCTAGATAAATTAGGCATGTCAGTTAGCGGGTTTTCCTATGATGTTCAGATAGAAGATACGCTTGATAGGCTTGCAGATCACATTGAAACATATTTGAATGTGGATAAAATTTTTGAGATTTCCCGCTAGCTTTGGAGCGCTCTCTCAAGCAGCTCCCAGCCAGTATCCGGGGGAATTCCAAGCCTTATCCAATTCTCAGAATAGCTAAAAACACGGCTCCATATTTTATGTCCTGCTAGTTTATCTTGTATATTTTTTGCATTATCACACTGATATAAGCGAAATAAATCTGTGCCCCCTATAAGATGAAGCCCGTTTTGGTGAGCTATCCTATCCAGGCGTCTAGCATCATGCGTTAGCTTTATCATTGTCTGCTGGCGCCAGTTTTCATCCTGTAAAGCATCAGCTCCAATGGCAAGAGCCGGGGCCGATACAGCCCATTTTCCAGCAGCTCTCGCAAATTTTTTGAGGGTTTTACAATGAGAAAAAACAAAACCAAGCCGCAATCCTGCAAGACCATAAAATTTACCAAGAGAGCGAAACACTATGATATTTTGGTGTTGTTCTGTTGTTAGCGGCAAGACTGAGAGATGCGGATATAAATCACAAAAGCTCTCATCGATAATAAGTGTGCCAACACTATGTGCCAGCTCAAGTATTTCCGTCGGCAAAAACTGTCTTCCATCAGGATTATTTGGGTTTGTGATAATAGCACAATCAGCACCTGTCATCTCATAAAGATGGTGGCAATAGGTAATCTGCCAGCCAGCTTTGTGTAATTGAGCTTCATATTCATTATAGCTTGGATGCAGAATACAGCCTTTTTTTGAACCTACCTCAATGATTGATGGGAAAAGCTGGATTGCTTGTTGAGCGCCTGCTAATGGCAAGCTGCTGAAATTTGCCTGATAAGCGTCTTTGGCTGACTGGGCGGCAGTGTCTATGAGCTGCTGGTCTGGTAGATCTCTTAAGAGATCTGATGAGAGGCTAGATGCAATATTAGAAACAGGGTAGGCGTAGGGGTTTATGCCAGTTGATAAATCAACCCAGTCTTTGCGGTTGCCGCCATATTTGGTAATGGCTCTATCTAAATCACCGCCATGTTCACGCGCCGCCATTTAATACCCAGCCTTGTTTAGCCAAAATAATACCAAGAGCGCAAATGCAATCACGTTAAGCCAATTTAACAAGCGGTTATAGTGTTTTAGACCAAGGAAAATATCTTTTTCTGTGGGGTTTTTGCCTTCCTCATGTAACCATTTATCGCTGCTTCTGGTGCCTTCATAGTCGCGGGGTCCCGACAGCCGTATGTTAAGAGCGGCAGCAAAGCCTGATTCAGGCCAGCCCGCATTTGGCGAGCGATGCTTGCCCGCATCACGCCACATAATAGTCATAGAATAGATAGGCTGTGTAGCTGTCGACGCGAATAGTAATCCTGTCAGTCTGGCAGGCAGAAAATTAGCTAAATCATCTAGCTTAGCTGCTGCCCATCCAAAGGATTCATAATTTTGAGTGCGATAACCGATCATTGAATCCATGGTATTGATAGCTTTATATACAAACAAGCCTGGAAGGCCGAATATAACAGTCCAAAATAAAGGGGCAACAACGCCGTCTGATGTATTCTCAGTAAGACTCTCAAGACTGGCTCTCGCAATACCAAAATTATCAAGTGTTTTGGCATTTCGCCCAACTATCATGGAAACAGCACTGCGCGCTGCATTTAAATCTGAAGCTGCAAGCGCAACCGCTACTTTTATTACATGATCGCTCAAGGACTTAGCCGCAATCCAAGGCCAGATAAGCAAGGATGTTAGAATGATGCCAAAAACACCCTCAGGAATGAAGTGCGATATAATAAGAGCAATCAAAAGACAAACCCCTACGACTATAATAACAGTAATAATGCCGCTAATACGTTTGATGGATGAAGAGCTATTTGTTCTATTTAATGTTTTGTCGCACCAGCTAATAAGATGTCCGATTGCTACAACAGGATGAGAGATGCGCTGGAACAGCCAGTCGGGCCACCCAATTATTCGGTCGATTATAAGAGCAATCATGGTGCAGATAAGCATACTCATTTAATTGCAGTTCTATTAACAGATACGACCGAGAAACCTTGCTCGCCCAGATAGCGTAATCTTGTAACTGACAAGGGGTCAATCTCACAACTAAGGGCTGATATGTGACTGCTAAATGCAAGTGAGAGCACCGCGCGAATCACCCCTGCATGAACGAAAAATGTAATATTCTGGGCAGATTCATTTAAACAGATATTCTCAATTATGGGATGAACACGCCTGTAAAGATCTGAAAAACTCTCGCCATCAGGAGGTGTGAAGTCTGCAAGCGCTTCTCCTGTAAGAATGCCTATATCTGGCAGTTGTGAGAAGGCGGTGCCGTCCCATGTGCCAAAAGACTGCTCCCAAAGTGCATCATGCGTTTGACGCGGGTAAGCTTTGGATAACACAGCATCACATGTTTTTAGGCATCTTGTTGCAGGGCTGCATATAATCAAGCTATCTTCTATTATCTGTGCTCGCAGAAATGAAATAGTATCAGGCGCAATGGCGCCAATATCAGCGTCATAGCGACCATATAGAAAACCGCTGGGCTCACTTGGGGCGTGCCGGATGAATGTAAGAAGCTTTTGGGCGCGTGATGACGTCAAAAATATATTCCTTTTTGAGCCTGTTTAGGCTACGAGTGAAGCCATGTCTTTTTCGTTATTAATAACTGGTGGTGCCCGTTCTGGGAAGAGTAGTTTCGCTGAAAAACGTACTCTTAGCTATGGCACGCCTGTCATTTATATTGCAACAGCGCAGGCCTTTGATGAAGAAATGGAAAAACGAATTCAGCTCCACCAGCAAAGGAGAGGCCATGAATGGCTCACCATAAGCGAACCCTTGGCAATTGCAAATATATTAACGAGCTTAGATGGGCAAGGAGCCTGCCTTGTTGATTGCTTAACATTATGGCTGTCAAATCTCATCTTTGCAGAAGAAGATATATCCAAAGCAACCTCTTCACTGATTGAGGCGATTGCCGCCCGCCGTGACCCCGTTATTCTGGTCACTAATGAAGTTGGGGGCGGGGTTGTGCCTGAAAATGCGCTGGCAAGACGATTTCGTGATGAAGCTGGTCGTCTTAATCAAATCGTGGCTGAGGCTGTTGATGAAGTTCATACATGCATCTCTGGAATTCCCCTAAAATTAAAGCCCTAATGACCTTATGAGAATATAAAAATGGAAACAATCTCAAGCCTTGAAATGGTCACTGATTTCATCAGCGCACTGCCAGAGAAAAATAAACGGGTTGAAGCTACTGCAAGAGCTTATCAAGATAGCTTAACAAAGCCGCCAGGGTCACTTGGTAAATTAGAGGATTTAGCTGTATTTCTGGCAAGCTGGCAAGGCAATGAAAGACCAGCTCTTGATAAAGCGCAGGCCATTATTTTTGCGGGTAACCACGGGATTTGCAAACAAGGAGTAAATCCATTCCCACAGGAAGTAACCCATCTTATGGTTACTAATTTTGAAGCAGGTGGTGCTGCAATGAACCAGCTATGCGCCCTCAGTGGCGCTGAGTTAAGCGTAAAGCCTTTATTATTAGACACCCCAACGCATGACTTCACGCAAGAAGAAGCGATGAGCATGGCAGAATTACTTGATGCGATGTCAATTGGCGCAAAGGCAGTAGACACAGATGCAAATATTCTTCTTCTCGGTGAAATGGGAATTGGTAATTCAACAATTTCATCTGCCCTTGCCGCCAGTATTTTTGGCGGGTGTATTTCTGATTGGGTGGGGTCTGGAACTGGCTCAGACGAAACCGGGATTGCGCATAAAATTAATGTGATTAAAGCGGGTATTGAAAAACATGGCGCACGTCCTGACTTATCAGCTTTGCTTGCTTTTGGAGGCAGGGAGCAGGCTGCAATTTGTGGGGCAATACTAGCAGCAAGGGCGGCATCTATCCCTGTATTGCTAGATGGATTTATATGTACCGCTGCAGCAGCACCTTTATATGCGCTATCTACTGAATTGTTAGATCATTGTCTTGTTGGGCATAAATCTGCAGAACCAGGCCATCAAAAGTTACTTAGTACCATGAATAAAACGCCTATACTTGATCTTGATATGCGGCTTGGCGAGGGCACTGGTGCTGCCCTTGCTCTGTGTATTCTGCGCGGTGCAGTCGCATGTCATAATCAGATGGCAACTTTTTCTTCTGCAGGGATAAGTAAGTCGTGAATTGGATTGGTACACGCTTAGCAGAGCTGCAATTAGCCTTTATGCTGCTGACGCGCCTGCCTGTTGGCAAACTTACATCTCACGTGCCTGAATTAGCTGACGCCAGATGGGCGTTTCCACTAGTTGGCTGTATTGTTGGGTGTATTATCGCATCAAGTTATATAATCCTATCCCAACTAATGTTACCTTCTTTTGCTGCAGCTATTCTTGCAATAACGGCAGGCCTGTTCAGTACAGGTGCCATTCACGAAGATGGTCTTGCCGATTGTGCCGACGGATTTGGTGGCGGACAAAATAGGAAAAAAAAATTAGCTATTATGCGAGATAGTGCTATTGGCAGTTATGGAACGCTCTCGTTGATTATCATCACGGGATTACGTATCCTTCTATTATCTATGCTTCCTGCAACGTTAGAAATTATTCCGCCGATAATAATTTGTTCTGTTATTAGCCGGTATGCAATGGTTGGATATTTGTGCCTTTTGCCAGCAGCAAGGCAAGAAGGGCTTGGCAATCAAGCTTCAGGCAATAATAACCACACTCTGCTTTTGGCAGGTCTCTTTGCATTGCCAGCTTTTATTATAGGCGCTTTTAGTTTGATCTATGTGATAATCGCAATAGTGGGTGTGGCCTTCCTTTGGGGTATTATTGCAAGATATCAGGTGGGCGGGCAAACCGGTGATGTTTGCGGTGCAGGTCAAATATTGTGTGAGACAGCGGGCTGGTTAATGTTGGTTTCAAATTATATTGATTTATGACCGTTTTTTATTTTAAGACCCGTCAATCTTGCTTGTTGGTTGAGGAGAAACCCGCCAGATGGCCTAGCATGTATGGGTTTGCAAACGGCAATGCAAATAAAGCGAGCGGCGTTAGCTTAAAGCTAAAATCGGAAAAATAATCTTTATATATTGTTAGGTCTATATCTTTCAATTTAAATGTTAAAGTTTTAAGCATTCTTGTTATTGTGGCAGCGACATAGGAAGCTTTTATAAGCAGCAGAAATTCAACTGAATTATTTAAATTATAAAAAACAATATTTAAGCAGAGAATAGGGCTGAGTTTTACAGCAGGATTTAAGCTGATTTTTGAGCTATAGGGTTTGGGATACAGATATAGCAAGCCCGATTATACCACCAAATAAACCGCCCCAGACCACAAGCCAGCCAAGATGGGATTTTATAATATCCTGTATAATATTTTTTACCTGTTCAGGCGTTAATTTTTGCAAGCGGCTATCTAAAATCGTTTCTATCTGCTTACTAAAATCATCAATGTTTGATGCTGATAAATTACCATCAGGTGCTTCTATTATTTGCTGTGTAATTTCGGATAGCTTTTCAATCACTGGCGCTTTTAACGGCTCTAGTGCCTTTTTGCCGCCAAACATGCCAAGCATATTACCCAGCTGAGAGCTTATGATAGCGTCTGTCAATTTTTCAAAAATTTGTTCATAATCAATCTTTGACTGGATAGATGCTTTTGACTTGTCTTGAGTTTGTTGCAAGAAATATGCAATATTATCGTCGTTAAAAAACTCATTCATAACAAGCTTTTTAATGCCTCGTTTAAATTCCTCAAACCTATTTGGAATAATGCCAGAGCCATATATCAGGGGTATTTTCTCAAACAGCATATGAATGGCAATCCAGTTAGTAACTCCGCCAGAAAGCGCAAATAACCCTGTCATCATTAAGATTTCGCCGGAACCCTGATTAGAATAACCAATAATTGTTAGAGCAAGCGCAATAATGTTGGTCATAGCTGATTTATTCATTTGCTTGCTCCTTTAGCTAAATTGTTATACCCGCAAAAAACCACATTATAAGAAAAAGCTCTTCTTATCATAAGAACTGTGTGTTTTTTCATAAGCCTAAACTATCGATTTAACAAATTATATGGTTATTACTGCATCGTAGAACTTATTATATCTTGTAACAAAATCATCTCTAAATCAGATTTGTTTTATTTCGGTTTACCGTGTTGTCTGGCCCGCTATATAAATATCTGAGATAAGTATGGAAATAAAAAATTGACAGAAGGGACTGTGTCTAGATGGCCAGAATTAATATTGGTAATTTAACACTAAATTATGAAGAATGTGGCAAGGGTCCAGCGCTCATTTTTATACCAGGGCTTGTCGGTTTGCATAATGCTTGGTCTTTTCAGCTTGACCATTTCTGCAAACAATATAGGTGCATTACGTTCGACCATCGTGGCACTGGCCAAAGTGATAAGCCGGTATTTGATGGTGCTTATTCAACTCAAGTTATTGCAGATGATGTTATTAAATTAATGGATAAATTAAAGATCGAAAAAGCGCATATTGTTGGCACCTCAACAGGTGGATGTATCCTCCAGAACATTGCGCTTGATCATTCAAGTAGGGTGCGCGCATGCATTTTTAATAATACTTGGTTAACTGCAGATGAATTTATAACAAGAGTAGCACTGACAAGGAAGCGCATTGCATTATCATATGGCGCAGAAGAATATGTGAAAGTATCTACTATGTTTACATCCGGCGCTGACCAGTTTCGCCATAATCTGGATGCTGTTATGGCGCTAGAGAAAAAGGCACTTGAAACCGTTGGCTCTGTTGAAATTGTTACAGCGAGACTGGATATGATGTTAGCGCATAACAGGCGGGACGAAATACATAAAATCATCAAGCCGTCATTTATTATTGGGACAGTAGATGATGCGACTATTCCCTATTATTTTGCAGAGGACCTTCATTCTGCAATCCCTGGCTCTGAAATGCTACTATTCGAAGATGGCGGGCACTACTCCTACCGACGGCACCCAAAAAAATGGAACAAGACTATTGAGAAGTTTCTCTCATATGCTGAATTAAAGGTATGATTAATTAGAATTTAAAGATGGCTCACGAAAGGAGATTGTTAAATGGCAAAGGCATTTTGGGTAGCTGCCTATCGTGAAATATATAATGCAGAAAAGCTAGCTGCCTATTTGGAGCCTGCAACACCTACAATCAAAGCAGCAGGCGGAAAAATTTATTTTGAGAGGCCCAGCTGCTAAAACCTATGAGTAAGGACCTCTTCAGGGAATAACTATTATTGACTTTGTCTCCCTGAAAATAGCAGTGGATGTGCACGATGGCCCTCAATATCAGGCAGCTTTGCAAAAACTGGGTAATAGCGTAAACCGTTATTTACGGCTTGTTGAGGGTATAATTGAATAGTCTTTGTAACAGCTACATTTCTATTTGTAAAAGCAAGCAATTTTAAAAATAGTAAAGATTATTTTAGAACTTTTATACTAGTTTGCTTGGTTAAACTGGTACAATCTATTTGCGAAATAAACTCCGATTTGTGATGTATTAACAAGCTTGCAATTACATCAAGCCGATCATGTCTGTTGATAACTGATTGAGAACTGAGACAAAACAAGCAAAGTAACGACCACAGCTTTTTGATTGACATAATTTAACGAAGGATTGAATATTCAATAGAATAAAGTAACTGTAAGGAATAATTAATGCGCTATTCTGACTATTTGAATCAAGTGAACGTGCGCCATAGAACCGTTAATTACAATCTGTTAACAGCAAAAAGTAAGCCTGACACTGGTTCTCTTGCGCCGCCAAAAATAGACTTGAGTGCTAAACAGGCGTTTGATTTGCTTGCTCCCTATTGTTCATCGCGCATTATGGACCAAGTAAAAGCCGTTGTGCCATTGGCGGCTTACCTGATGATATTTCAGATTTTAGTTTTGCGTCACCCAATTGAAGCAGCGCTGGTTTTGTGCCTTGGTCTCATTGCGGTGATAATAGGACTTGCTGTTTTCATGGAAGGGCTAAGCACTGGTTTGATGCCATTTGGCACTATAATTGGCGATAATTTGCCCAAAAAAGCGTCGATGCCAGTTGTGTTAACAATAATCGGTATACTTGGGGTTGGTGTAACTTTCGCTGAGCCTGCTATTGGAGCTTTGCAGGCTTTTGGTTCATCCGTTGATGTTATGGCAGCTCCTTACCTTTACGAAATCTTAAATAACTGGACGATGCCTCTAGTTTTAATGGTGGGAGGTGGTGTTGGAATAGCTGCCATTCTTGGCACTATTCGCTTTGTTAGGGGGTGGTCGCTAAAGCCAATGATATATTCGGCTTTATTTCCGGTTGTTATTTTAACGATTTATGCTTGGCTAGATCCAAATTTAAAAAGTATTTTGGGCTTAGCATGGGACTGTGGAGCTGTAACTACGGGCCCAGTAACCGTTCCATTGGTTTTGTCATTGGGTATCGGTATTGCAAACGCTGCAGGAAAGGGTAATTCATCGTTGTCTGGTTTTGGCGTTGTTACGATGGCGTCTCTCTTTCCAATTCTAGCTGTCCTAGTTTTAGCCATATTTGTGTCCTTTACTATTTCGCCTCAGGAAATTGTAGCTGCAGCAAAGATTTCCGCTAGTGTGGTTCAAACAGAACCCACAATC
>CACFLG010000052.1 GCA_902567095.1 uncultured OM182 clade bacterium | reverse complement strand
AATTTACCTACGATGGCGGATTGGAGCCATCGATGGTTTTTAGTGCGCACGGTAAAGTTCATCCACGGACAGGAGATTACATAAATTTTGGTGCGGGAGTGTCTGGGTTTGGTTTCAAAGGCCCTAAGCCTTGCCTCAATGTATATCGCGTAGATCGTGACGGCCAGATGGCAGAAAAACATCAGGTTCCTTTGGATAATTTCCCATTCTGTCACGACTTTGCGCTATCAGACCGATACGCGATATTCTTTTTGGGCTCCATCGTTTTTGGGAACATGTTACCTGTTGTTCTTGGGACCAGGACAATCTCTGATCAAGTGATATTTGATCCTGCTATTCCAATGCAGATCGTGGTGGTAGATATTGAAACGATGGCTGAGGTTAAGCGGTTTGAAACCGACCCCGGTGCGATCATACATTTCGGTAATTCTTATGAAAATGGACGGGAAATCATTATTGACGGCATGTTTCAGGACAGCTTTATTGCTAATGAGACATTAAAAGATGTTTTTAACCCAGAGGGGCGATTTGGCGGAGGTTGGTTTAAGCGATACTTTTTGGATCTAACATCGGGCTCACTAAGAGTAGAAGATATTTTTGATCATGAGTGCGAATTTCCTACCTTCAACTCCGCCTTCCTAGGGACAAAGAATGAGATTACTTACGCAGCCTGCTCTATAGATAACGGTTCGAATAGTTTTTTCAATGGGATGGCTCGCCTTTCTGGTGACGGAAGTTCCGACATTATTGCGCTGGAGCCCGGTTATTACGGCTCTGAGCCAATGTTCGCGCCGAGCACTGATTCAAAAAATGAAGGCGATGGGCACTTGTTGGTTGTCGTTTATAATGGTTTTGAACATCGGAGCGAGCTTCGGATATATAAAGCTCATGAAATAGATGACCCAATTTGTATTCTTAAGCATCCACATCACTTGCCTCATCAATTCCATGGGTTTTTTAGTCCAGAGGTGTTCAAAGCTGCCTGATAAAAACACCATCATTATTTCTCCTGAGAAGTGGGTTTCTGACGCAAGGTCGTCCTGGACATATCGGGGCGACAACCGTCCTTTTTTTGCAGAGGAACCTGGTGTTGGACAAGAATCAGTCTGGGATTATCCTCGTCCACCTGTTATTCAGCCTGTCGAATTTGAAATAAGCGTATTTTTTGATGGAAAGGTAATAGCCAAGACAAAAAAAGGAGTGCGCGTGATAGAGACGGCTAGCGCGCCGACTTATTATATCTCACCGGATGATTTGAGGGTCGAAGTTGAACCCTCAGGTTACGAGTCTTTTTGCGAATGGAAAGGAGTAGGAGAAAGTTTAAATGTTCTCGGTCAGGCCAACGCGGGATGGCGTTATGTTAGAGTTTTTGAAGAATTTAGCCCAATATTTAATTGGGTTTCTTTTTACCCGTCGAAGGTAGATTGTTTTATTGGCGAGGAAAAAGTATCACCCCAATCGGGAGGCTTTTATGGTGGCTGGGTCACTGATATCCTGTCGGGGCCCATCAAAGGTGTGGCTAACAGCGGCGATTGGTAAGCAGCCCGCAAAACGTAATTTTAATCGTTAACTAAATCGAGAACTAATGTGACCTCATTTAAAGAAAATAATCGTTACTGGACCATGACTTCAAGACCAGAGGGAAACAACTTTGATAGCTGCCTTGAGTTAAGAGAAGAGACCAGTATCCCTTTTCCAGATGGAACTTTTATTACTAAGAATATGTTCCTCTCTATGGATGCGGGTACTCGAATGTATATGACCGAGCGAGAAGACTCCTACCAGCCGCCTATCCCAGTTGGCGAGAAGCTTATGGGGACGGTTCTAGGGGAGATTATCGAGAGTCGTCATCCGGATTTCAACGTAGGTCAAAGATTGCGGTCATATGGACAGTGGTCGGATTATTCTCAGGTTGATCCCAAGCAAATGTTTCCCAGCATTGTTGACGATTCTGAGATTGATTTATCAAATTATATTGGCATTTATGGAGCTAATGGTTGGACTGCATATACAGGAGTAGTTGATACCGGAAAGGTAAAAGCTGGGGATAATTTTGTTGTTTCTGCGGCGGCAGGTTGCACAGGTCTGTTGGCTGGACAAATTGCGAAGATCGCTGGTTGCAGAGTTATTGGAATTGCTGGCAGCGATGAAAAATGTCGTCTAATTCGGGAGGAATTTGGCTTCGACGCAGCAATAAATTATAAAACTGAAGATATCTCGAGTTGCCTGAGATCTTTGTGTCCCGAGGGAGTGAACGTCTACTTTGATAACGTTGCAGGCGCTACGCTCGATGCAGTTTTAGAAAATATGGCTATTTTTGGAACGGTGGCAGTCTGCGGGCTTATGGAGAATTATGGTTCTGTAGACCGGCTGCCGGGCCCAATGAATTATGATTTAGTTTTGATGAAAAGATTAAGAATAGAAGGTTTCTTTTCGCCAGACTTTTATCACCGTGAACCCGAGATCAACCCGATTCTAAGAAAGTGGCATAAGCAGGGAGTTTTGAGCCTCCCGATGCAGCAAACTGAAGGATTAGATCAGTTGGTTAAAGCTTACTCATCACTTTTTGAGGGTACCAACGTGGGCAAAGTCTTAGTGAAAGTCTAATTTAGCTCCCAGATCCATTGAGATAGCTGCGTTAAGAAAAAAGCTTCGTTATTTCGATCAATTCTATACCTCTGAGAAATAAGAATAACGTTAAGACTATTTTTCTACTTATCTATTAGTTTATACTCTGGGTTCGCAATTCGCGTTAGAACTCAGAGGACTCAAACATGTCATACAGGCAACTGATCTTAGGGCTCGTTGCTGCCCTGATGGTAAGTTCCAATCTTTTTGCAGACAGTGTAATGGAAGAAGTGGTCGTTACAGCGCAGAAGAAGGAAGAAAATATTCAAGAGGTTCCAATCTCCATAACTAAAATGACTGGCGACAGAGTTACTGCTAGGTTCGCTGGAGGTGAGGATATCCTTGCCTTAGCGCAGGCCGCCCCCGGTCTTCATGTAGAGTCTTCAAATGGACGACTCGCACCCCGTTTTTATATGAGGGGGCTTGGTAACGCTGACTTCACGCAGGCAGCCTCTCAACCAGTATCAATTGTCTTTGATGAGGTGCCGATGGAGAAAGTTGGGTTTAAGTCGTTTCCGGTCTTTGACGTTGACTCGATCGAGATAGGTAGAGGTCCTCAGGGTACCTTGTTCGGCAGAAACACCACGGCGGGCATGGTGCACATTAGCAGCCGTCGACCAACTGAAGAGAGCGAAGGATATGTTAGGGCCAATCTGGGAGAAATGGGCACGCGAAACATAGAGGCTGCTATTGGCGGTACTGTCATCGAAGACCAGTTAATGGCGAGAGTCTCTATACTGCATCAGAATAGAGATAACTTTGTTGATAACGGGTTTACCCAAGAAGACGATGTCATGGGAGGGTTCGATATTTTCGCGGTCCGATTCCAAGCTCTATTCACCCCCTCAGACGATTTTAGCCTGTTACTCTTGCATCAGCGCCAGGATCAGGATGGCAACTCTGCGTCTCTCTTCAGAGCGAATACGATGAACTCGGGAAGCAATGATTTAAATGGTAATTATGACCGCGACACCGTCTTTTTCGATGGTGGTAATGGCAATCCAGCCCATATAAAGTCTCATGGGACAACATTAAAAATGGACTGGGATCTTGGGGCTTACACCGTAACATCAATTACCTCCTATCAGGACATTTACGACAGGGAAGCGAGAGGCGACATAGATGGTGGATTTGGGTTCGGGTTTGGTGGAGGCGGTCCGGTAGCTAGTAATGGGTTTCCTGGTGCTTCGCCTTTCTTTGTGCCCCTTGATACAGGTAGCACCATTGACGCGAACCAATTTACCCAGGAACTTAGGTTATCGACAAACTTTGATGGGGCATTTAATTATCAAGTAGGAGTTTTCTTCTTTGATGATGAGTTCGAAGGGGTTTCAAGTAGCCAGAATGGGGGAGCGCCGTCTTATACTCCTTCATCTAGTTCATATATTGAAAATACCGCTTGGGCTGTTTTTGGCCAAGGAACCTATCAAATGCAAGATGATTTAAAGTTAACTTTTGGGCTTCGATATACTGATGATGAAAAAGATGCCCAACACGTTAGATTTTTTGACACGGGACCAGAACCTCTAGCTCCAATAAGTCTTCAAGATGACAATGTGAGTTGGGACCTTTCTTTATCGAAAACAACCGATAACGGGAACCAGGTCTTCGTCCGTGCTGCCTCTGGGTTTAGGGCACAGACCATACAGGATCGCCTTGAGGATGACCCAACAGTAACGACTGCAGATTCCGAAACGATTAACTCTTTCGAGATCGGCTATAAGGCACTTTGGGAAAGAGTTAGACTAAGCGCGGCTGCCTTTTATTATGTCGTAGATGACATGCAACTAGTAGCGGTAGGAGGCACTGATAACTCGACCCGCCTTCTTAATGCAGACCGAGGAACGGGATCGGGCGTTGAAGTTGAGATAGAGTATGCTGTTACTGATAATTTGATTTTCTCGGCAGGTTTCGGTTCAGCGGATACGCAGATTAAGCAAGAGGGCCTATCTATTGCAGTGCCACCTCACGGCCTGGTTACTCCAATAGATCCGCTTAATGCTCAAGGAAACGCTATTATTGATGGTAACTCTTTTCAGCATGCCCCCGAGTGGACCTTAAACTTTGAGATTGATTATACCGCGCCTCTCGGTAATGGCGATGAGCTATACGTTTATACCGATTGGAAATTCAAAGGCGAGACACAGGATTTCTTATACGAGAGCATCGAGTTTACCTTTGATACTCAGTTCGAAGGTGGCCTAAGAGCTGGTTATCGAAGTACGGCTAACAACTACGAGGTGGGCATATTCGCGCGTAATATTACTGATGAAGACAATATCATTGGTGGGTTAGACTTTGCGAATTTGACAACTTACGTTAACCAACCTCGTGTGGTTGGCGTGGAGGCTGCATTTAGATTTTGAGTAGTTTTTCTAGAAGTTAAAAAATGGGCCAGTTAATCTGGCCCATTTTATTCTGCCTCTGGGGAACCGTTTCAATAACGGAAAACACGAGCAACCCCTTCAACTCCAGGAATCAAATCGCATAATTTCCGAGACCGGTTTTCGAGTAACCGGTCCAAATTTCCCTTGAGGATAGCCGACAGGAATGAGGCAAAGCGCAGCGAACGTTTCAGGCAGTCGCAGAATATTTCTGATCGCGTCTTGATCACGAAGTGACAGAGTAGTGGGGGCTGCGCCAAGCCCGATCGATCGTGCGGTTAAAAGTAGGTTTTGAATTCCTGGCCAAACCGAACCTGCTTGCCTATAAATATCAATGCCTTGAACTTTTTCAGGATAGTCAAAGCAAGCGACTATCAGTGCAGGTATCTCGTGCATGTGCTCCATTTGCCAGATCACAGCGTCTAGCAATCTTTTCAGCTTTGGGCTTCCTGGATTTTTTACGTCGGCGGAAATATAAGGCTCAGCGTACTTTCTGTTTTGATCCGCCAGTTTCATCTTAACCAACGGGTCTCTGACCACTATCCAACGCGCTCTCTGAGAGTTCGAGCCGGAGGGTGCTTGGTTAGCTGCATCGATTAGTTGGATTAATTTTTCTTCGGGGACCTCCTCGGGTTTAATTTTGCGCATTGCTCGGCAGTTATATATAACGGTTGCTAGCGAGAGATCTTCTGACATTTGTTGCCCTCTGTGTTTATTTAATGGGATTATGGGAAAAGTTTTTTCGCCTTTTTTCTTAAGTTTTATAATACCGAACCTCGCAATCATTAAAATAGAAATCGAGTCCTAATCAATCGGCGAATGTATTTTGGGGTTCTCAACACTAAGGGGGTAAAAGATGAAAGTGATTATTACCGGTGGGTGCGGAGGCATGGGCCGATTTTTAGTTCGAGCGGTGGCTCGACTCAAGAATATTGAATCAATCACAATTGCCGATCTGGTTGAGGCGTCAGCCAAAGAGTTTGCAAGCGATTTTGATCACAGAGTGTCGGGGATTAGCTTGGACGTTTCAGATTCTAAAGCGATGGCAGAGACATTTGAGCACCACGATATAGTGTTAAATACAACAGGTCCTTTTTTCCGATTTGGTAAGCCGGTCTTGGAAGCCGCATTGAATTCTAATTGTCATTACATGGATATTTGTGACGATTGGGAGCCTGCTGAGGAGATGTTGATGCTCGACGGTGAGGCGAAATCTAAGAATTTAACGGCTATAGTGGGGCTTGGCGCTAGCCCCGGCTTAACAAATCTTTTAGCACTTCTCGCGATGAATCAATTGGACGAGGTGGAGAAGGTATATACCGGGTGGGATCTGACGGCCGCAACTCCAGAAGACGAGTCTTCTCAGGAGGGAGCAAATGCTGCAATGGAGCATGGTATCGAACAAATGACAGGGAAGGTCAAAATTTTTAGAAATGGAAGCTTTGAAATGGTGCGACCTCTCGAAAAAGTATATATCAACTATCCCGGCAAGGCGGGTTCAAACGCATACATATTCGGTCACCCCGAGGCAATTACGTTTGCTCACCATTACCCGGAAATCAAGGCATCGGTAAATTTGTGTCATGGAATCGAGGAAAGCGTTTTGATCCTTAAATTTATTCGCTTCCTGGTTGAGTGGCGGTTAATTTCAAAGAACCAAGCGGCGAGGATACTGACTTGGTTGGAAGGTAAAGCCTTCCAAAGTGCAGGTGGTGAGGACTCTGAGAAACTACCCAGTGTCTATGGTCTTGCTTTCGGAATTAAGGATGGGCAACCCGCATCTGTTGGCTGTACGCTTAGCTCCACTTCCTCCTCGGAACTTTCGATGGGAGAGGCGACTGCATATCCCTTGGCTTGCGGCCTAGAAATGTTTTTAAACAAGGAGATTACCCGCGCGGGTGTTTTCGCTCCGGAATCAGGTGCCATAGACCCATCAACCTTTCTGGCTAATTTTCTCGGCGTTTTTGAAGAACCGTCAAATGAACATTCTTTTGATGCTAGTGACCTAATCGTTTTAGACCGAAGCTGGAGCTAATGCGCCTTTTTGATAGGGCTAGTCAACAGTATTCAGACAGCTCATAACCCTAGCACTGACTTAGCGATTATATTTTTTTGGACTTCGCGCGCGCCCCCGAAAACAGTTGATGCGCGATCGTTGAGGTAGCCGGCGGAAACGGTCTGGTGTTCAGGTTCGCCAATCGTAACTTCCTCATTTAGCAGCAAGAGGTTATTGTGCGGCAGAGAGTAATTCCCTATCGCTTCTATTTTTATTGTAGATATATCCTGTCCAAGGGTGCTTGCCATAATTTTCATAAGTGACGATCCGGCACCTGGTTTTTCTCCCCTTGCAATTTTCGATTGCATGTCTGTTTCCATTTGCGAGAGAGCAGATATCTTTATGCCGATTTCTTTTGCTCTTCCCTTTAGAGCGTCTTCCCCTTCTACTCGATCTAACAACATTTTAAGCTCCGCCATGTCGACATGCAGCCTTGTCGCAACGGAACTCCCGCCTCGTTCGAACTCCAAAAGATATTTTGCTACCTTCCAACCGTCGTTTTCGGGCCCTACTATATTCGATATAGGAACCCTAACGTTATCGAAGAAGACTTGATTCACTTCGTGATCTCCAGCCATCGTGATTATTGGTTCTACACTAATTCCCGGGGTGTTCATTTCAATAAGTAGAAAGCTAATACCAGCCTGGGGCTTGACATCAGGGTTGGTCTTAACCAAGCAAAATATGTGATCAGCGTGATGGGCATTTGTCGTCCAAATCTTAGTACCGTTGACTACATAGAAGTCCCCATCTCGTTCGGCTCTTGTTTTTAGGCTCGCAAGATCTGATCCAGATCCTGGCTCCGAGTAACCTTGGCACCAATAATGTTCAGCAGAGAGCATTTTCGGAAGGTAATAATCTTGTTGCTCTTTCGTGCCATATTTAAAAAGGACGGGGGCAAGCATCCTGAGACCCAGTGGTATGAGTTTTGGTGCTCCAGCTTTCTCACATTCGCTATTGAAAATATACCTTTGATTAGATGACCAACCTGTTCCCCCAAACTCTTTTGGCCATGCAACACCTGCCCAACCTCGCCTGTTGAGAATCGCCTGCCAAGCCATCGCTGCGTCGTTATTGCCAAGCGCAGTGGTTGTAGTTTTGTTTCCTGCAATAATCTCGGGGGTTAACTCATCACGAAGCAGTTGTCTGACTTCATCGCGAAACGCTAATTCTTCCTTACTGTAATTCAATTCCAAAATGGTTCTCAGTTTTTCCGAAACGAGTATGATAACTCCCTAATCTGGGGAGGGAAAGTTGGATTATTACTTGTTCAAAGTTGCACTAATACGGGCAGGATGGTCGCGACTAATAATAGGGCAGAGATTCGATTGAACCAAGATTGTCTTTTTCCTGTCTTTAAGAATTTTCCGATTAGCACTCCGCTTAGT
The DNA here is from genome assembly GCA_902567095.1 of uncultured OM182 clade bacterium. Lineage (GTDB taxonomy): Bacteria > Pseudomonadota > Gammaproteobacteria > Pseudomonadales > Azotimanducaceae > UBA9659. The sequence goes on along the minus strand of CACFLG010000052.1, from coordinate 967 downwards.
GTCCAGATTAGGGCCGATCCCCATGCGACCAGAAAAAAGATCGAAGTGATTACCATCAAGGTTTCGTAGAATTTTTCATCTGTGCTCGTGTAAGTCGAAATAGCCGTGAAAATTACGAGGATTCCCTTGGGATTGATCCACTGAAAGAGAAAAGCCTCAAAAAAAAACATTGGACGTTCATTTGGCGAGTTATCTACAATTTCTAGATGCCATATTTTATGGGCCAGGTATAGGATTACCAGCATACCAAACACTTTTAGGACCCCTTGAAGCAGAGGAAACTTAATTAAAAGCCAACCAAGACCAAAACTGGATAGCACGACGATAAGGGTGAAGCCAAAAACTACACCACAAATATGAGGCAAGGTTTTCCTAAGCCCGAAGTTCGTTCCTGACACTGAGAGTAAGATGTTATTTGGCCCAGGCGTTAAAGCGGTGACTACTGCAAAGGTTGTGAAAGATAAAATATTAGCGAATTCCAAGATTTATACCTGTTAAGCGAAGAAATTTCTTATCCGTTTGCATAAAAAGTTTAGGAGAAAGGTTTTGGGGAATAGCACGCAATCGCTTATTAACTTTGATGGGTAATCCGTAATTATACATCGTTTTTTCATTCAGATATCTAAAGCCTGTGTTGCGATAAAAAGAGAATTTTATTACTCAAAAAAAGGTCTGAGAAGACTTCACTGCATCTCTACTTTTCGGGCACAAAGTGTTGGCAGGTTTTCTTTGGATGCAAGTCTAAAGTTGTTTGGTTTAGTGGAGGAGACGTGCCTGTTTAGAGTGATGATGGAGCTCCAGGTGCACTTAGCTATTCTAGTTGTCCTTATTCGACTTTTGCAGTAACTAGCCAAGCTGCGGCCGGCAAAAAAAGATTTTCGCCGTTCATAAGAGTTTTTACTTTGTCTCTCAGGACTTCCATAGCTTTCACAGAATCACTGTCGTCTAGAGATTGTAATAGCCCTGA
>CACFLG010000051.1 GCA_902567095.1 uncultured OM182 clade bacterium | reverse complement strand
TTTTGCTAGATCTATCGTTTTTCCAAGCAGTTTTTCAGCTTCTTTAAGGTCTCCCTTTTGTCGGCTTAGTTCACCGAGATCAATTAAATTTTCTACTGCCAAACGATCAGATTCTCGTCCAAGGAACTTAAAATGACTTGAGATCTGCTTTCGGGTTTCATACGCCTTAGAGAGATTACCTCGTTCTGAGAATAAGTCCGCTAAAATCGAACGACATTTCAAAGATCTTGGGTGAAAATTAGCGACCGTCGAGTCATAAACACCGCAAACATAATCCAAAACCCCAAAAGCAGAATCAATATCTCCAGAAGAACGATAGACAAAGGAGAGCAGCTCATACTCTTTCAAAGCCAAAAAATGAGTAGGTCCAAATATCGACTCCATCGTCTCTGAAATAATATTCCTTAAGCTTATTGCGCTGTCATAGTTACCACCATTCTCAAAGATTCTTGCTAATTTAGAGGCAATCGCGATCGTCTGAGGATGTCTGGGACCTAGCAAATTTGCGGATTGATTCAGAGCTTTGCTATAAGACTCACTTGCTCTGCTCGGATTACCCATCTCTAACGCCATCGCTCCAGTTCTTCGATACAACGCTATCAGCAGCCAATGCTCCGCTAAAGTCTCTTTAGCTCTTGCCTCACCTTTTTCTAAAAAATTAAGGGCTCGGTCTATTCTGTTTTTCCCCCTCATTTTCTCAGCTTTTACAAAAAGCTTTTCTGCCCTTGAAAAAGCTCTGATTTCATCTCGGGTAGGAGAGGCCAAATTAGAAGAGCCTTCTAAATCCAGCGGGACAAAAGTCGATACGATTGTCTGAAGCTGCTGCAAGTCAGGCAAAGAAGGAAGCTGAGCGTCTGAGGCTATAGAGTTTGCTGCCTCTAACAAGGAAGCTTGCAAAGATTCAACTTTATATTCGGAAGAGAGTTGTAATCTAATCGCTTCTATCAGACCAGAATCAACCGCCAGGTCTGCCTCACTCAAATCAGCAAGAGAAGAGCTCCCTTCGAATCTTTTTTCGAGCAAACCGTCATACTCTAAATCTTCTGCTGACAAATTTGCTGACGCACAGAATACAAAGATCGTTATCTCAACAAGGAAAGCAACTCTTCTTTTCACTTGGCCTCTACCTGTATGTTTATTCGGAATGGTATTTTTCTTAATATAGACTATTTCTATTTCTCTTGGGCTGTAAATTTCGCTAGGTAGACTTGGAACCAAATGTTAGATTACAAATCTCCTAGGATAATAATAAGAAAATTTGTTAGAGAATAAACTTCCAAAACCATGTAGCCGGCTGGCAAAAGCCATCGGGACATCTGTTATGTTTGTTTTCGGCTGGAAAAAGGCGGGGAGTCTCCCTACACACCGTAATGTAGTTGTCATTGCCGCACCCCACACAAGCAACTGGGATTTTATCTTTTTAATAGCCGCAGCCTATTCTTTCGGATTCAGCATTAATTGGCTTGGAAAGGATTCTCTGTTCAAAACTCCTCTCTCACCGCTGTTTCGATTGCTGGGCGGCATTCCTGTAAATCGATCAAAACCCGGAAACCTTGTAAAGACGATCACTGAGAGAATAAAAAAAGACCTTGGCGTAGCAATCGTCGTGCCGCCCTCGGGAACGAGGGAGAGAACCGATTATTGGAAGTCTGGGTTCTATCGAATAGCTCAGTCTGCGAAAATCCCAATTGTTTGCGGATATTTAGACTATGAGAAAAAAGAAGCGGGTCTCGGCCCTACTTTTTTTCCGACGGATCTCATTTCTGATATGAATTTCTTGCGTAATTTCTATTCAAAAATAACCGCAAAATACCCCTCAAAAAAAAGCCGGATCAGACTAAAAGACGAAACCCAGGGTCTCTAGCTCTTCATGAGTTAATGAGCCCCTCCATCGACTGCGATGATGGCTCCTGTTGTGTAAGCCGCCATTTCGCTCGCGAGGTAAAGCGCCGCTCCCACGATTTCGTCAGGTTCGCCACCCCTCTTCATAGGAATCGTCTTCTCTGCGCGCTTGGTAAATTCATCCAAGTCCCATGCCTTACTTATATCGGTCAAGAATGGGCCTGCCATGATGCAGTTAACTCTTACTTTTGGTCCTAAGGCATGAGCAAAGGACCGTGTTATAGCATTTAGTCCTGCTTTTGCAGCACCATAGGGCTCAGAACCTGGACTTGCATTCACAGAAGCGGTGCTAGAGATGTTAATAATACTGCCCCCATCCCCTTCCACCATTCGAGAGCCAATGTTGGCGCTAAGACGAAAAGGACCTTTTAAATTTACACCAATCACCTTATCAAAAAGTTCTTCAGAGACCTTATCCAAAGAAGGGTAAAGAGGAGACATACCAGCATTATTAATCAAAACATCAACGCGCCCGAACTCTTTGTAGACTGCCTCTACCATGTTATCCATCGAGTCCCACTCTGCCGCATGTGCCGCGAACGGAAATGCCCTAACCTGATATGCTTGCTCGATTTCTTGAGCTGCACTAACACAGGAATCCATTTTTCTTGATACTATTGCGACATTAGCGCCGTTTCTTGCAAACCCAAAAGCCATCGCCCTACCGAGTCCCCGGCTACCTCCAGTTATCAAAACTACTTTTTCTTTTAGATTTAATTGGTCCATAAATTTCTCTCCAGCAAAGATGCGCCCCCATCGTCTCCAACATGCCTCTTAAAGAGAAAACAAACAGAAAATAGAAGCCAATCGCTAATCTCGAACACTAAAAATAACAAATGCCTAACAAACTAGATACACTAAGTTTCACCGTAAAAATAATGATCCAAAAAATGGCCGTAGGAATTATTGGTGCAAGCAGAGGAATCGGTAGGCTTTTGTTTGAAGCACTAAAAGAAAACAATATAGAAGTAACTGGAGTATCGAGACACAAAAGAGATGTTATTGTTTCAAAGAGATCGAGCTATTTTGAGATTGATGCTCGGCATTCCTTAAAGCTAAAAACAGCTTTAGAATCCCATGAGACTATTATCCATTGCTCACACTCGGTCATTCTTTCCGATTTTCTAAGCTCTGGGCCAGAAATAAAAAGACTAATCGCCGTAGGCTCAACCAGGCTATTTAGCAATTTCGAGGATCAAAAAGCTAGAGATATAAGATCGATGGCTGAAAAAATTTGGAGTAGCAAAATAAACGCTACATTGATTCACCCTACCCTTACCTATGACGCTCCTGGGTCAAATAACGTCGAACGGATAGCGAGGTTTTGCTCTCTATCTCCTTTCATACCTATACCGAAGGAAGGGAATACCTTAATCCAACCCGTGTCAGCATTAGACCTTCTTCAAGGACTCTTAACATGTTTGAAGGATGACGAGACTATAGGTAAAACTATAATAGCTGCCGGTGGAACACCAATGAGTTACAAAAATTTTATTGAAACCTGTGCGTCATCCGCAGGCAAAAAGACTAAAGTTATTTTTTTTCCTTCGCTGCCAATGAAAATTCTAGCTAGATTTACGAGGCTTATTCCCGGGGTGCCTTCGATTACCGCAAGCGAACTTGAGCGGCTTTTTGAAAACAAAAATTTTTCAAATGATGAATTCAGGAAATTATTAGGACGAGAACCTCTAACTTTTCCGGAGACATTAAAACGGCACTAAGCTTAGCTTAGTCTCCCGAAACAGAGCTAACTTCACCGAACAGCATCTCAAGTCGTTCAAGAATTTCTTTAGGTAAAGCATCACTGTTAATGGCATCAACATTATTGGACAAGTGATCTTTCGATCCAGTTCCAACCAGCACCAAGTCGACTCCAAATTCACGAGAACAAAATCGATAGGCTGCCTCGACAATTGAACCTACGTCTTGATTTTCAAAAACGAACCCTAACGGATTGCCTTCGTCGATTAAACTTTTATCGACTTCATCTTGCTCTAAGAGTCCAGCGATAGCTCTGTTAGTGCGGTCATAATCTGACAGCGCCCGCCTAACCGCAAACATTACCTGAGTACCCACTTTTCTTTCATCGCATATAGGAAAAATTTTTTTTCTCGCCGAAGGATTTAGCAGATTGAAACCGACCATAACACTATCAAATATGTCTTGGTCTAAAGCCTTCTCAAGCATCATATGGCTAGTGTCTTCTTCGAAAAGCTCTGTTACGCCGAGATATCTAATTTTCCCTTTATCAACCTCTTTGAGAAGTGGTTCAATATAATTTTGCAAACAAAACTCTAACTCCTTTGGACGCACACCGTGCAGATTAAAAATATCGATGTAGTCGGTTCGCAACCTTGATAAACTCTTTTCAAGAGATCTAATAATTTGGTCAGGAGAGATAAAATTTCCGTTCCTATCGAGCACCAAGGTCTTAGTGCTAAACACGCAGTGCTGTCTTTCCGCGAATAGAACATCCCCGACGACATGCTCGGTCCCATATATTCTTGCGGTATCGTAGAAGTTTATTCCTAGATCTAGAGCGTGTTTAACAACCCCCCTCGCGACGCTTTCGCTGCCGCTAAAAAGCCCAAGACGGCTATGTCCACCGCAACCCAAGCCAACCCGGCTAACTCGGAGGCCAGTGTTACCAAAATTTGTGTATTCCATAAACTAAGTTTAACACCAGGAATTCAGAAACCCATCCAAAGATAAATTGATAAGCTCAGGTACTTTCGTTAACATTTGCGCGAGAGTTTGGGGCTATAGCTCAGCTGGGAGAGCGTTTGACTGGCAGTCAAAAGGTCGGCGGTTCGATCCCGCCTAGCTCCACCAATCAAACTTTCGGGCTGTCCCATTCTATGTTTTTGCGGCAAGCTGTGCGGTCTCAGCACCCCGTTCTATGTCATTATTCGTTGAGAGCGATCGGGATTAGCAAAAAACCTAAGTTACAAAGGGCCAGTAGCTTCAATGCCCTCAAATTAAAAAGCTATAAAAGTGAACAACCGAGATCATTTGATTATCTTCACGCCAGACGGGAATGTCCAAGGTGCTAAATCAAAAAGCACTATTTTTATAAACTAGTCAGGAGCTAAAAATTTGATTGTCCTAGCGGCTACGATAATGCCGTCTATTCTTATACTAGCCACCGTAATTTTGTCAGATAGATTTCGAGAGCCCCTAAAACCTATTCTTGTGACTTTTTTTGTCGGGGTGTTTTTATGTTTTCCGGCTGGGGTTTTAAACTCTATCTTGATTTGGAGCCAAAACGCGCCTGAGCAATATACTTTTCTAGCCGGGCTGACAGAAGAATCATTGAAGTTCACTGCGATTTTGCTATTCGTCAGGAACTATTCAGAATTCAACGAACCTATGGATGCGATTGTATACGGCACTCTCATTTCATTGGGATTCGCAACCCTGGAAAATCTTGAATATGTCTACAACAGCCACAGTGCCGCGGAATCTATGCAAATAGCAACTATAAGGGCAGTCACAGCAGTCCCGCTGCATGCTTGCTGCGGAGTAATAATGGGCTACTTCTTCGGTATCTACGCATTTTCTGGTCAGAGATTGTACTTAGTAAAAAGTCTCTTTCTTCCAATGATTTTTCACGCTATCTACAACTTCATGGCAACTTTTTCATTGTTAATCACAGCTTTAATTTTGATGGCTTTGATAGGTTACGCTTACTCTTTACACAAACACTTTGCCCATTTGCAATCAGGAAAAATAAAGGAAGAAGAAAGAAAAAACAGCTTAAGGTAGCGGAAGTTAAGGAAAAGACATCGGAAATTAATTCGCTGCGGTTGACTAATCGTTACAAATCTTCGATTGATAGTGATTAACTCTCAAGAATCTTTCTGCCCACTCGGCTTACCATACGAAATATAAATCGTCTTAATTCCCCCAACTATTCCAGTGCAAAACCTTCAAGTTTTCATCCCTTCGAGGTCTGGACCATTGCCCTTTAGGGTAACCAACAGGAATTATTGCAACGGTCTCAACGCCCTCAGGTAAATTTAAGATTTTTCGGACAGAGATATTCTCCGTCGGTGGGAATGGGGCGTGGTCGGTAGCCAGTGTGAGCAATACGCTCCCAAGCCCTCGACCTCTGGCCGCAAGCATCAAATTTTGAATCGCAGGAAAGAGAGAGCCAAATGGACCTGCCGCAATTGCGCTGTCATTCGGAATCGCTAAAGTCGAGCAGGCTACAATAATCACTGGCGCTTCTGCTAGATGCTCGACGGTATACATCGCCTTACCATAGACACGCATTCGTTCAGCATCAGTGTTGGGATCCACTAAAACGGTATCCCTGATATAGTAATTACCGCTTTCCCGATAGGCCGCTCCAATTTTTTTTCGAATTGTTTCATCGGTCACAGCGACGAACGCCCACATCTGATAATTGCCAGCTGAGGGCGCCATAGTAGCCGCTTCAACGATATGCTCTATGTCTTCTCTCGGGACAGGATCAGGTCGCAGACGACGCATTGACCGAGTAGTGAAAATCGCTTTATCAACCGAAATGCTTTCCATAATTATTTAACGCAAAGACTTAGATTAATTTTTGGCTTAAACGCGTAAAGCCGATCTCTTTAATCTTCATCAACGAGCCTGCCATTCTCATCCCTTATTTCAGGGCCAATTACCCGGGCCCTGCTATCTCCAAAAGGCGCATCTCTATCAGCGAGCGCTGCCCTGAGGCCCTCCGTTGATATTTGTCGAAAGACGTCCTTAGCGGCCTGAGTCGTGTGCGCTCGCGCGTCATTTTCGGCTGCCAGACGTTGCAATGTTTGCGAACCCATGAGTTCCATTCCAATATTTATGATTCTCTTGTTTGTCGACAGCATCTCTGGGTCAATCCAACTTAAACGATCTGCAAGCCCTTCAACTTCTCGCTCAAGAAACTCTTCTGGTACCGACTTGAGTACAAGCCCTATTTGAGCCGCATCTTTGCCGGTAAGTGTATCCCCGGTTAAAAGAAGCCTCTTTGTCCACTGGGGTCCTATATGATAAAGCCACATCTGGTTTGGTGCGGCGCCCATATTCCGAAGAGCGGAATAGCCAATGCTCGCATTGTCAGCGCATATGAGCATATCGCAATAAAGCGCCAGGTCAGTTCCTCCGGCATAACAGTGCCCATGGATCTGCGCAATGGTCGGTTTGTGCATTTCAGTGAGCGTTCGAAGACTGCGCTGAAAGCGCTCGATTCCCCAAGCATCATCGTCCATGCTTGTCCGTTTTCGTCGTTTTACTCCGTCTTCCTTGTATGAGCGGTTTGGAGTCAAATCATAGCCCGCACAAAAAGATCCACCGGCTCCCTTTAAAATCACGCAGTGAACAGACGTATCATCATCGGCCTCCCACAGAGCGTCGCGAAGCTCTTCAACTAGTTCAATCGACAAGGCATTTCGTTTCTCTGGCCTGTTTAAAGTGATCCGTGCTCTGCCGTCCTCGACTTGGTAATCTATGTGCTCAAACGATGCGGGCATTTTTTCTCTACTTTAAGTTGTTTTGTATTTGTTTCATAACGCCTTGCTAAAGCTAAATATCTTTCAATCTTGGCAATTGCGCATTAAACAATTTGGGCGTATTATTTTTTTGACTATATCACTAGTAACAAAGGAGAACAAAGACAATGACCATGTCTGAGATGCTTCGCGAAATAACTCCGGAAGAAATCGAAAATTTTCATCGAGATGGAGCAGTTCTGCTTAAAAACATCATGGGTACTGACTGGACCGAAGTGCTAGCAGAGGGTCTGGAATACGCGAATGATCATCCAGATGGAACCTCGGTGGGAGTATCCGAGCCCCTGCGAATAGATCAATGGCCCGCCTCACATTCTCCAAAGCTCAAAAAAATACTAGACGAATCGCCCGTAGCCGAAATAGTCGGCAAAATAATTAACGCACCTGTCCGCTTTTACATGGATCAAATGTTTTATAAACCGGCCGGTCTAATGGCACCGAGCGCGTGGCACCAAGATACTTGCTACTACAATATCGATGGACATCAACTAGTTCGTGCTTGGATTTGTGCGGATCATGCACCCCGAAGTGTCAGCATGGAAGTCGTTAGGGGTTCTCATTTATGGAACGCCACATACAGGCCCCCTGTCGGGATGGACCCAAAAGAAAATCCGGAAGGCGCACAGGCATTGGAAAAAGATTTTGCGGCGGGCAAGGTTCTAGTTGGAAAAGAAGCACATGATCATTTTACGTATTTCGAGTCTTTCCTGGACCCCGGCTTACCAGAATTACCAGACATAGACTCTCTTCGAGGCTCCTTTGACATTATGAATTGGGACTACGAGCCCGGGGACGTGCTCCTCTTTCATGGAAACATAATCCATTCTGCTCGTGGAGGCGTGGAACTCGAGCATCCCAGGCGGTCTCATGCATCTCTGTGGGCCGGGCCTGACGTTTCGTATCTCCATCGAAGAAGCCAAGCAATTCCTGATCCCCTGCCCCTTTACGATTTTGAACCCAAAGACGGGCAGCCACTGGCTGACTTCCCAGAGGTTTTTCCTCTCTCTTGGGTGCCGTAAGTTCTGGCCAGGAGAACCTTTTAGCTTTTTCTCATAAATCGCTACGCGTGGCGAATCTAAGAGGAATCGAGTTTTGCCATCATCTCGAGAAGAAGTCCCTTCGTGAATTCTAGTACTTGGGTTCCATCTGCTTCGGAAATCTGGTCATTTAGCCTTCCAAAAGCAAGTCCTTCCATTTGGTATTGTCCAATATCGCAAATAAGTTCGTAACTTTTCCTGTGTTTATGTCCCACTGGTATCTGCACTAATGCATGATTACGCCACGCTTTTACAAACCTTTGATAAGCTGGCCTGAGCACCTTGGCCAGCTCAGGGTCAGTCCGCGCGGCGATAACAAGATCCTGATACGCTACAAAATATCCATCGCTTAGTTGTTGCCAGTAAACGTCCACTGCATGTGCCATCTGCGGCTTGCCTTTCGGCGTTTCTTCAAGTCTCTTTATATGGTCGTTCAACCGTTTTACGTGGAGATAATCAATCGACGCTTTAATCACGTCAATCTTTGAAGAGTAATGGTATTGCATTGATCCCTGAGAAACTTTCGCGATCTTAGCAATTTTCGCCATCGTAGTGCTCTCATAGCCATGTTTTACGATACATTCCAGAGTCGCAATTATAATTCGGTCTCTAGTAAGAGAACTCTTCTGAGACTGCCATTTATCTTTGTTTTGTTTACTTCCTTCCATATCGGGTATTTTAGCGCTGGATAATGCTCTTAACCAGTCAGGAACCAACATCTTCTATACTAATTAAAACCTTGGTTACAACCTAAAAAAATCCGTGTATATTAATTTTAACAATTAGAATAAAAAATCTTACTCCTTCATAAAGAATGCGAGTACTCAAGAACTACTGATCGGGGAACACGCTATGATGAAAAACTTATGTATTACTTTTGGGCTATCTTTCCTTTCAATGACGACTTTGATGTCTACACTAAACGCACAAGAATCAGACCGTCAGAACGCAACTACAATAGAGGAAATCGTTGTTACAGCTCAAAAACGAGAAGAAAGCATTAATGAAGTTGGCATGTCGATTCAAGCATCCACAGGAG
>CACFLG010000050.1 GCA_902567095.1 uncultured OM182 clade bacterium | reverse complement strand
GACACGCCCGGATTCGTTTATGTGCAAGATCAGAAAACATTGTTGATGCCCGACAGACCAGGCAACAAACTAAGTGATGGACACAGAAATATTATTGAAAATCCAAATATTGGATTGATTTTCTTCGTGCCCAACATAAGAGAAACACTAAGGATCAACGGAAAAGCTGAGCTCCGAAATGACCCCGAGTTACTTAATAGGCTCGAATCGCGCGGGAAACCGGCCTCTTTAGTTACAAAGATTACTGTGGGGGAAAGCTTTTTTCATTGTGGGAAGGCTCTTATTCGCTCAAACCTCTGGAACCCCGAATCCTGGCAGGAACCAGAAAAGATCTCATTTGGAGAAATGCTTGTCGAGACCTCCGATAATAAAACGAAAGGTCTAATAAAAAGAGCAAGGGCAAAGCCCATTGATATCGCGATAGAAAACGATTACAAGAAAAACCTGTAAAACTAATCCGCAAGGACCAAACATCTGTCTATGACAATATTTGCCTAACCTAATATCTATCGATCTGAGCTCCGCACAAAAACCCCATCATTTTTAAAACGGAAAATAATTGGCTCTCCTGTACCGATTTCCAATTTCACGATTTCTTCCAGCGAGAGCTTTTCTATATGCATCACAAGGGCTCTAAGAGAATTGCCGTGAGCACAAACGATGACATGTCTGTTCTGAAAAAGGTGTGGCTCAATGTCATTCGTGAAAAAGGGTATTACACGTTCTGCGGTGTCTTTTAGACTTTCACCACCGGGCGGAGGAACATCAAAAGATCGTCTCCAAATCTTTACCTGTTCCTCGCCCCATTTTTCTCTAGATTCGTCTTTATTGAGCCCAGCCAGATCACCGTAATTTCTCTCGTTCAAGGCAGCATCTTCTATAGTCTTCAGACCAACTTGATCAAGTTCTTTTAAGATGAGCTCACCAGTCTTCTGGGCTCTAATAAGTTTAGACGTAAAGTGCATATCAAAATGAATCCCAAGGCGACTTATCTTTTCAGCTGCTCTGATTGCCTCTTCCTCTCCCTGTTTCGTAAGAGGAGGGTTTTTCCAACCCGTAAATAAATTTCTTTGATTCCATTCGCTTTGCCCGTGCCTTACAAGCACCAGGTAAGGCACCTCATTGCTAATCATATTTTTCCCTTTTTTATTTGTAAGATACTAGAATTTCGAGGCCATAACCCGCCTCTAGGATACGTTGACTTCCACCAAGGTGCGGAAGATCAATCACTGCAACAAATAAAATATTCGATCTTTCTATGTCGAAGTGTTTCGTTAAGAGATCGCAACATGCTAGAGCGGTCCCTCCAGTAGCAACTAAATCGTCGACGATTAGGATTTTATCATGCCGACTTATTTGGCTATTTTTCTGGACCTCGATCGAAGTGCTGCCATATTCGAGGTCAAAATGTCTTGAATAAGTTTCGTGCGGCAATTTTCCTGGCTTTCTGGCTAACACAAAGGGGATTGAAAGATCCAGAGCTACTGGAGAAGAAAAAATAAAACCTCTGCTTTCAATGCCCACTAACAGATTAGGCTCGAACTTCCTTGAGATCTTAGTTATTTGATCACAGGTTTTTTTGAGTGCGATCGGGGTTTCTACTAAACTCGTGATATCCCTAAATTTAACTCCCGAGATTGGAAAATCATCTACACACCGGATATACCTCTTAATGTCGAGAGGGTCGTCCATTCTATTTCCTCAAACTCATGCCCTGGTTTTGGTTCGGGCTAAAAAAGCTGTCATTATAACAGCAGTGATTAGAAGAAACGGCTCTATTTTAGAGAAAATCAAGGCTCTTAATTACAAAGCTAAGCTCTCTCGAATCGTTGTTGGGGCTTATCCAATCGCTCGTCAATATTTCGAGATTTAGCTCGTCTCTGTTTAGGCCCTGAGCTTGTCCCTCTATAACGAAAAAGCCTCCCTCTACTTCTTCGGAACAAATTTTTTGTCCTTCAATGGAAATGCTAACCGAGGCGTAAGGGGAATCCGCAGGACGCCAACCCTCCAATCTAAACTTCGAGAATTCTTGGACGGGTTTTAACTTTGTTACGAACCTGGGACCAACCCACCTATCATCCCAATAACCCTCGCTTTTTGAAACCTGACTCATACCTTTCAAAGGGATGAGATCAAAATCCTCATTTTTTTCTGGTCTAGTCTTCCTGCGCACCAACGATTCAACTTTCTTTATCAGTTTTCTGATCTGAATTTTCTTTGATTGCAAAAACGAGGTAGAGACATTTTTCAGCAAAGCGTCAGCTCTCCCTCTAGCTGTAGGTTTTTTCTTGAAACCTACAAAAACATCTCTCCAAATACCTCCTTCTCCAGCGGGGTGGAACTCTATCTGTGAAAATTTGGCAGAAGATTCCATTAGATTCAAAACCCATTGCCGATCGATTTCCGAGGGCCTGTCTTTAATCTTCAATCTGTAAATGTCTTCAGTTGTATAGCCCATCTCAACAATACAAACTGAGCCCGTTTTTTCAAAAATCCTCTGGAAACATTCTACTCCAGCTTCATACCCTCTCTGATCCATCACCCACTGAACAGTCGCAAAGGTACTAACGACGTCATAGGTCTTATCGGATTTCCTAAGAAAGTCGAGCAAATCTTGGCATTTGTAGTCAATAGCTTGTCCTTTCGAAAAAGCGACTTGGTTGGCCCAAAGGATAAAATGCTTAGCGACATCAACCCCATGAGAGCGGAAACCTTGCTCTGCCATGCCATGAGAAAAAAACCCTGAACAACAGCCAAGATCAATAAAAGCTGGCTGTTTGACAGGGTCAGACAACTTCTCTTGGACTAAATCAGTGCGCGCAACAGCGTCTAGAATGATATCGAACCTAGCTGGGCAGTCATTTCGGACAAGTTTCCAACCAGACATATCAACACCAAAAAAAGGTTGATATGTATGGCGCTCTCCAGGGAAGGGCTCCGAATCCTGCACAAGCTCAAGCAGCTTTTTCACTTCGTCTTTCATTCGAGCATGATAACACTTATCACAAAGATGAGTTGGATAGGTGAGATCCTCGGAGTACATAACACGAGTTGCATTTCGTTTCTGGCAGGAGCACATAACCTCTAGTTTTTTATGATCATATTGATCGCCATTAAGCGCCTTGAGTTGCATTTGGGACGGTGTGCCGACCAAAATGTCCACTCCTCTTTCAGATGCTTCGATCCAAGCGGGAACAATTTTCAGATCAAAATATTGAGCCTCGTCAAATACTATCAACGAACCCGCTACTTGTTCGGCTAACAACTCACAAGCCTCAGCCGTTCCGATTACTCGATCAATCTGAAACTTTTTTGTGCTGTCTCGACATCCCATCATGCCGCCCTCTCGAACATTTGGCCTTCTTGTAAGCTCTTCGTGCTCGTTAGACAGAATTAGCATTACCTGATCTCCAAGAGACCTTCTTCGATCCATCTCAGAAATGATGGCTTTGGTCTTTCCAGACGCTGGTAATCCCTCATAAACCTGAAGGCTCATCCTAAAACACCTCGATGTTATAAGAGTCTAAAAATAAGCGTAACAAAAAAATTTTCATTCGCATTTTTTTTCCGACTGGTGTTCAAATTCTAGAGTCGAGTGATTGATGTTGAAATTTAGGGAAAGCATTTCTTTCAGAGAGGCTTTAATTAACTCAACATCTCTTAATTCAGACGCACTAACGACAACGTGAGCCTCCAGCGCAACCCTATGCTCATCTATATTCCAAACATGGATGTGATGAACGTTTTCAACTAAATCGATTTTCTCCATTGCCAATTTTATATCAATAGAAGATAAATCTTCAGGCGTTCCTTCCATTAAAATATGGATTGTCTTGGGCAGGAGTTTTATAGCTTGCCAAAAAACAAAGCCCGAAATAACAAAAGCAATCAATGTATCTACCCAATAAAGCTGGTAGAGGATTATAAGTGCCCCGGCTAAGATAACACCGATCGAACCCAGGGCATCTGCAAGATTATGTAAAAAAGCAGCTTTCATATTTAGGCTATCCTTGGACATTCTGTAGGTAATATATGCTGTTGCTATGTCAATAAAGAGGGCTCCACCCGCAACTACAACTATTATCCAGCCAGCTACTTCTTTTGGCTCCGCGATTCTCCAGAATGCTTCAAATAAAAGGTAAACACTTACCACGAGCAAAATAGTTAAATTTATGAGGGCTGCTACTATTTCCGCTCGTTGATAACCAAAGCTCTTGTACTGATCTGCTGGCTTACGGCCAATGGCTTTGGCAAACAAAGCTATTCCCAGAGACGCCGCATCACTCAAATTATGAAGAGCGTCAGCGACCAAAGAAAGACTGCCAGAGATGACTCCGCCAACTACTTGAACAAAAGTCAGCAGCAGGTTGATGAAAACTGCTACCCACAATCCTTTATCAGTTCGCGCCTCGTAATGATGGTGTGCCATATGATTTTGAAAATCGTGTTTGCAAGTAAAAAGCCATTAAGGCATCCCTTTACCCTAGTCACCATAAACTCTAAAGCTCTTTCCTGGAATATTTCTAAACTAGTAGTAAATTTTAAGGCCTAGAGGTATGGTCATGATAACTAAAGATCTGAAAACGTAACAGGAAAACTCTTATGGAAGAGCCATTATGGGCCCTAGCGGCTGGCTGTGTTCCCGACGCGGATCCATGGGACATACCCAAGATAGCTGCCAGCGCCGGGTTTTTATCTTCAGGCATGTGGGTTGACCCGAAGAAATCATGGAGCAATGCAGCGCTTAGTAGAACGAAGTTATCGCTGAAAGAAACAGGAATTCAACTTATTGACGTTGAGGCGGCTTGGCTTGAGACAACAGACCATGCAAATGATTTACACAAAATAATTGTTGAGGCAGGCCTTGAACTTGGAGCGCGAAACTTGCTTGTTGTTTCGAGGCATGAAGAATACTCCGCATCAGTGTCTCAATTTTTAGATATCTGCAACATGGCTCAGGATAAACTAAGGGTTTGTATAGAGTTTGGAGAGTTCACCAGCATCAAGTCCTTAAGCGCAGCTAGGAAATTTATTGAAGACGTCAACCACCCCTCGGCAGGAATTCTGATTGATCTGATGCACTTGAATCGAGCTGGGGACAGCCTTCCTCAAATCGAGAGCTCACTTTTTCCTTACATACAAGCTTGCGATTTCTGGCAGTCGTCTGCACTAAAGAGCGGGTCTGATTATATTGCAGCTGCGGTGGACGAAAGATGTTGTCTTGGCGACGGAGAAGCTGATTCTTCAGAGGTGTCTAAAGTTTGCGACTCGAAAGCTGACGTCAGTCTAGAAATAAGATCCGCGCAACTAAGACAAAGATTCAGGGATCCCTATGTTAGAGCCCGAGAAATTTTTAAAAGATGTGACAGGAAATCTCTCGAAGTTAAATAAACAGAACCTATTTTATAACTAGCCGTTCTTCGTATACTGGATAGTAGATTCTCTCTTGCACAAGAAAATCTTCAACCACGTCAACGATCTTTTTGCCTGTGTCCACGCGCTCGACTGCGTGACCAAACTCCGAGTATCCATCACCGCCCTCAACAACAAAATCAGACGAAGCAACCCAATAAAGTTTTTCATCTTCCAGCCTACGCCCATTAATCGATATTTCTTGCACACCCTTGCCTGCCTCGAAGGCATACCTCGTACCCTTAGACACCTGTAAAACGCCATTAGTCATTTTGGCGGCATGGTCAAATATGGCTCTGAGTCGCGAACCTTTTAGCTTTACCAGGACTAGCTTATTTGGAAAAGGGAAAGTCGAGACTAGATCGCCCTTAGTCACAGGACCTTCATCAATGTTTTGTCTGAGAGCCCCACTGTTAACCAATGCGAGATCTATACTCGGGTCGTACTGCAAAAGCGCGTCAGCAAAAAGATTTCCCATATTAGATTCTTTATCATAAGCCCGAACAAGCTTTCTTTTGGAAATCGCCAGCCGTCTATCTGCAAAGCCCTGGACCTCTTTTTTCCAATGGCCTATCTCAGACACCATCGCCGGATCGTCTTTTATCTCATCATCAAAGATACTTATTAATTTATTGGAATAAGAGGTAATTTGACCTTTTGTTGTATCGATTTGAATATCTAGCTTTCCAAGTTCCGAGGTATATGCATTTGTAGAGACAATTACAGTACCATTTGAAACTAGAGCGTCTGAAGTCCCCTGATGCATATGCCCCGAAACTATCACGTCTAATCCATCCACGTTTTTTGCAAGCATCAGATCTGAGTAGAGATTTCTCTCCACATTGCTCATTCCTTCGTTTAGTTGTCTTCTTGGAACTCCATGGTGAACGATTAATACTACAAGGTCAGTGACAGGTCGCAGCTCACCGATATACTTTTGTAAATATCTCTGCTCATCTCGGGCTTCTAGTCCCTTTACCATCTTCGAGTTAACCGCATTATAAAAAGCAAACTCGCCAATGAGCCCAATTACGCCAATGTTAACGTTCCCTTTTTTTATTATTGCGTAGGGGTTTTCCCAAAACAGATCATCCGTACCTTCAAAAAAAATGTTTCCATTAAAAATTGGAAACTCAGCACGTTCAAACTGACTAAGCATGTTCTCCCATCCGTAATCGAACTCATGATTCCCTATACAGGTAGCATCCAATCCCAGTAGATTCATGGACTCTATTACCGCCCGACCCCTGGTTAAAGGTCCGATGTATGGGCCCGAAAAATAATCACCTGCATCCAGGTAGATTGTGGTGTCGCTTTCTTTCTTAAAGCTTTTTACTAGCGTTGCTAAATTTGCAAACCCACCTACTTTCCGCGTGCTACTCACTCTGCTCTCGATGCGAGAGAAAAGGTGGGCATGCATATCGTTGGTGTAGAGAATCGTGAGTGATTTGTTCGCGGCATACAAAGTAGATTGAAAAGCAAAAAAAAGAAAACACATCAACCAAAGAGTCGCGTTACGCAATATAAAAAATTTTTTAAAAAACATTTCAATTTTCCTGAATATCGTAACACCGAAGTTTTAGTCTCGGCTTTTTAAAATGATAGCTCAAAGTTACTCTTACGGCGTTTCTGTCACTTCAGTATATTTTTCAAGATCCGCCCTTCCAAGTTTTAAGTTTTTTCTAAGCCAAACGTGTATGACAGAAGCAGAAATCAACATAGCGACTAATCCACCAACAAAGATCCCAGGAAACCCAAGAAAAAAGTTGCCAAGAATTGCGAGAGGAATCGTAAGAACCAGCATTTGTATAACAGCCATAACTAACGGCGGAACGGGCTGACCCAAAGCATTAAAACTATTGCTGGCGTTCGCACTGATCCCCATCAAACCCATCCCGATTGGCATTATCAAAAGATAGGTTATCGCAGCATCAGCCACCGCAAGGTCATCCGTGATCGCATTTATTATGAGCGGAGACATTAAAAATAACAGAGCGTAAGACAAAGCACCCCAGCACACCGCGTAAATATTGGCGAGAGAGACAGCTTTCCAAACTCTTTCAAATTTTCTAGCACCCCAGTTCTGTCCCACAAAAGGTCCCACGCTCATGGAAATTGCCCAAACGACCATAGCAAGCATCGTTTCAATCCTTGAAGCTAAACTGAAGCCCGCAACGGTGGCAGAACCATAACCAGCGACAAGTCTAGTTATAAAGGTCATAGATAAGGGCCCAATCAAATTACTCGCGATGGCCGGCAGGCCTACATGGAAAACCTCCCGATTCGAAAGCCAGAAATCCCCCCAGGAAAAAACCAAGAGTCTGTTCCTATTTAGAAAATAGATGGCCAAAAAAAAAGTCGTCGTCCTAGCTACAATAAAAGCAATAGCAGCGCCTTTCAAACCAAAACCATCCCAATCAGAGAATCCGAATATTAAAACTGGGCCAAACAAGACCTGCAAAAACGAGCCTGCAGCCATCAAATAGCCTGGTGTCGAGACGTCTCCAGCTGCCCTCATTAATGAGGTGGCAACCATGGCTACTGCGAAAAACGGTAGCCCATAGAACCATACCCGCATGAATTCCAAAGCCATTAATTTGATATTTTCTTCTGCTCCTAGCACATCAAATATCTGAGAGATTTGTGTGCTCACAAGCAAAATGACAATGCCAACAAATATAACGGTAATTACGAGGCTGTGAGAGATAATGAGTTTAGCCCGAACTCGTTGATCAGCGCCTATCTTCCGGGCGACCACTGAAGAAGCGCCAACTCCTAACCCCATGGTCATGCTCTGCAAAAGCATAACGATGGGAAAAGTGAATCCCAAAGCTGCTAGCTCATCAGTTCCAAGCAAACTTACATAAATGGTTTCGATCAGATTCGCGCCCATAACGGTAACCAGACCCATAACCATGAAACCGGTTAATCTAGCGAGATGACGCGCCTCTGAATCTTTAGTGAGATCTCTGATTTTATCCTCTTTGAGTATTAACGCTAACGGAAAGCATTCTTTCTCTTCGGGTCAAGAAAGCAAAAGGGTACGAGCAGATAGTATAGACGATTATCGTCTTGGAAGAAGAAATGGCACTGCGATTTGACAGAAATGCAAATCGCAGTGCCCTGGACAAATTAACCTACGCCCTTAAAAATTACTCAGGCTAAGCTTAATGCCATAATTTCTTCCTGGCAGCGGAACTGGGTCTTTCACGAAAGACGAATGATTCCGCGCTACCTCGTTCAAGAGATTATTGGCAAACAGGGATAAGGTTAATTCTGCACCCTGGTCTACGCTGAATGTTTTGCTCACTCTGAGATCGAGCATTTCATATCCCTCAGAAACGGTCTCATTAAAACCAATATCAGTTTGTTTGTGAACATCCTTGAGTCTCAAACTGAGATCGAGCGTTGGTTCGGAATAAACCACCGAATAGATATTCCTGTCGGGGACCATTCTTGGGATATCTGAACCATCGTCAAATTCGCCTGAGACCGAATCTCTGGCAAAAGAGACGGTCAAGTCACCCCTCGCTAGATCAAATACCTTACCAAACTCGAACTCATAGCCCTTCAGCTCTGCATCCTGTTGAAGATGGTTGGCTCTTATAAGACCCCCAAGCTCGTCTCCGTGCTCGTCTCCGTGCTCGTCGTCATGATCCTCTTCAATTTCGTCAATCAAGAATATGTAGTTATCGACATCATGAGTGAAGAGAGTCAAAGATCCGAAGAGCCCGTCTTTCTCATAAGCGAAGTTTATATCAAAGTTACTTCCCTTTTCAGCCTCAAGATTGGGATTGCCGGTCTCAAGCCTTCCAGTGGCCAGGTGCGGACCGTTCATGTAAAGCTCAACCGCTGATGGAGCCCTTTCGAAAAGCGACCAACCAATGTTCATATCGAAATTGTCAGTAAAGGCACGGCCAACGGTCAACGCGAGGCTAGTGTTGTTGAAGTCTCTGTCGAAGATGGTTGTCTCGCCCTCGTGCCCTTCTTCATGCTCTTCCTCATGTTCATCATGATCTTCTTCATGCTCTTCCTCATGTTCATCATGCTCGTCTCGCTCGGTAACAGACCCTTTCCTGTCTAACTGATCATGACGCACCCCAAAATCTACGTGGAAGTCTCCAAAATCCTTGCTCGCGAAGTAGCCAACCGTGAACTCCTCGTTTTTAGCGGGATTCATGAAGGCCTCAGCACCGATAATTGATACATCCTCATCCACAATATTCAGGGAAAGTTTCTGTTTTATGAAGTCATTTGACAGATCGATGATCGCTCCAAACTCTCTCGCTTCGTTTAAAAACACAGTAGGACCCTCGTCATGCCCACCATGGCCACCGTGACCTTCTTCATGCCCGCCTTCGGGTTCAGCGTGCTGCTCAGTCAAACTATAGTCAGAATCTCGGAAGAAATAATCCACCTGATTTACGATGCCATTGTCGAACAAGAACGAACCTGCAACATTAATCACTTCAGATTTCGTGGTA
>CACFLG010000049.1 GCA_902567095.1 uncultured OM182 clade bacterium | reverse complement strand
TCATTTGAATTGTTTGGAAATCTCCTTAGCAGTATTCGTTATGAGGTAGTTAAATTCTTATCACTGGTAGAATTCGCTGCTCAGGATGACCCTGAGGTTCTTGATAAGATGCGAAAGAAAAAAGAGAGCGAATCTAAATTTCAATATCAGGGAGCCTCTAGTAATTCTTCGATAACAGACGTTGAAGATAAAGCTAAAAACAAATCGCCCTTTGTGCGTCCCGAAAAGCGTATTGGACGAAATGAACTTTGTCCATGTGGTTCAGGCGAAAAGTACAAAAGATGTTGCGGAAAATTAGGGACGCAATGAAGGTAAAAGAGAGCTTTCCTTTCAACGAAATCCGAGGTATTCGATTAGCTGCCGTTGCTAGCGGATTAAAAAAAGATTTGCTTGATTTGGCTCTTATTGAGTTGAATGAGAATTCCGTTTGTTCAGCTGTTTTTACTCAGAGTAGCTTCGCGGCTGCCCCGGTTTTGATTTCAAGGAAGCATTTAAAAGGCGAGAGCAGCAGATACCTCCTTGTTAATAGTGGAAACGCCAACTCGGCAACGGGCAATGAAGGATTTGAAAACGCGATTCGATGTTGCGAGTCTGTTGCGGAAATAGCGGGATTAAAGAAAGAGGAGGTGCTCCCATTTTCTACCGGCGTAATTGGCGAGCCTTTGGATTATAAAAAAATACAGAACGCTATTCCCTCTTTGTTTGAAAAATTAGCCGAAGACGGATGGGTTAACGTAGCTCGAGCAATCGTAACAACAGATACCACTATAAAAATTTCATCTACAGAGATTGAAATAGGCGATAAAAGAGTAAAGATAACAGGGGTCGCGAAGGGAAGCGGTATGATGCAACCTAATATGGCGACAATGCTATCTTTTTTAGCAACAGATGCCCTAGTAGACAAAAAAGTTTTGGACCAAATTCTCTCTGAGACCTGCGAAAAAACATTTAATCGAATAACAGTAGACGGAGACACGTCTACAAACGATGCTTGCGTGCTAATCTCAACCGGCTTTTCCGGGCTTGATTGTAATAAAGAACCGCAGCTCGACCTAATTAAGAAAGGTATCTTTCAAGTGATGCGGGAGCTAGCAATAGCAATCGTTAAAGACGGAGAAGGCGCAACCAAATTTGTCGAGGTAAGAGTAAAAGGTGGAAAAACGAAACGGGATAGTCGAAACATCGCTTACTCTGTAGCAAATTCTCCCTTGGTAAAAACCGCGTTATTTGCCAGTGATCCCAACTGGGGGCGTTTGGTAATGGCAGTGGGTAAAGCAGATGCTTCCATTGATACTTCAAAGATAGATATTCGATTAAACGACCTTTTTCTTATGAAAATGGGGCAGATAGAAAAAAATTATACTGAAGAAAAAGGTTTTGTCGAGATGAAGAAACCCTCAATCATTATCACTGTGAACCTAAATCTTGGCCCTTATGAGGAGATTGTATGGACAACTGATCTCTCTTACGATTACGTGAAAATTAACTCAGAATATAGAACGTAACTATCGTTTGCACTATTCCTTTCTATCCAGACTAAAGTATTCCGAGTTCCCAGAAATTGATCGTCTCTCCGCAGCCCACTCTCCTAGATCTAAAATTTTGCATCGCTCGCTGCAAAAAGGCCTAAACCTGTTTGACGCAAGCCAATCAACGGATTTTCTGCAATTGGGACACTTGACGGATAAGTCACCCATGGAGTTCTTTTGCTCTCGCTAAGTCTAGGTATTTCTTGTGCAAAGGCATCACTTGTCGTTCGAGGTCTGCAAGTGATCCTTCGTTCAAAATTAGATCGTCATTTTCCTTCAGTCTGTCTTCGCGACTAGGTTGCGATGAAATAATAGCTTCCACTTCTTCATTGCTGTTCATGTCTCGTTTCATAACTCTTTCAATCTGAGTCTCTTTCTTTGCATCCACCACTAGGAGCAAATCCATGAGACTTGTTTTCCCGATGCCAGTTGATAAAACTAGCATTACATATTCTGAAGAAGCATGCTGAATTGTTTTCATAAGATCTTGTATAATCGCAGGAACAGTTTGATTTTCTAGGAACGTTTTCTCTTCAGGTTCTGAAAAAACGATTTTTCGTAATACTGATCTATTGATTGCGCCTGAGGAATCGAGTATGACCTTTCCAAAATGATCGACCACCTTTGTGAAGACCCTCCCTCCCTGCCTCATAACATTTCTAGAAGAAACATCAGCATCAGCAATGTCTATTCCGAGTGATTCAAATATGTTTGAAACAGAGGACTTTCCTGTGCCGATACCGCCTCGCAACCCAACAACGAATTTCTTCACTATAAGCTCAAGCTATTAAAGTAAATGTTATTTATCTCCTTGCCCCAAAAAATGACTGCGAATGAAGCGAAGGCGAGAAAGGGTCCAAACCTGACTGGTTCAGAAATATCTCTGTCTGTTGTCGATAATAAGCAAACAACTATAAGACAGGATATGGAGCTTACCATTATAATTGCTGGAACTGAGACAATGCCCAACCAAGCACCAAGCATTGCTAGCATTTTAAAATCTCCGTATCCCATACCCTCTTTTCGGGTTAAAAGTTTAAACCCTTGATATACAGTCCAAAAAATGAGGTAGCCGAAAAAAGCTCCCCAAAAAGCTTGTTTGAAAGTTGTGATTGCTTCGAAGTAGTTTAACATTAGACCGATCCAGATAAACGGTATGGTAATTGAATCAGGTAAAAGTCCAGACTCATAATCAATGAAAGCGAGGCAAATAAGTACACAGGATAAAAGTACTAGGCTTACTGCTGATAAAGTCCAACTAAACTTGTAGAAGCAAAGACAGGTCGCAAGCGCAGACAAAATTTCAACCATGGGGTAACGGACAGTAATTTTTTCATGACAGTCTTTGCACTTCCCTCCCAACAAGAGGAATCCGACAATAGGTATATTGTGTCTAAAACTTATCTTGGTGTGGCAAAAGGGACAATGCGATGATGGAAGGGCAAGGTTGTAAATTCCATGATCTGATATCATCTTATTTCTTAATGAATCTTTTTCTCTTGAATCGTCGAGAAATTCAGAAGCAATGTTATATGATTCTTTTTTCCACTCGTTGCGGATCATTATTGGCAGTCTATGGATAACTACGTTCAGGAAACTGCCAATAATCAATCCGAGTAGTAACGAGAGTAATATAGTCATACGCGTTATTAGTTAATATGGCTTGCTCAGCCATTATGATATGTAAGGCAAGTGCAAGCTTTCTTGCTTTCATAGGTAGAAACGTAAGTTTACAATCCTTAACTTCAGGTGTCGATGATCAGTGAAGTCGGATTAGCTAGAATGGTTATTAACAAACCTATGAGGAAGAATCAGTCTAGCTGAGAGCCCCAGACTAGAAAAAGGTTGATTTGGAACGCAAAACTCTGTTAAACATTATTTTTTTTGAGGCTTGGTTATTTTAAGTTATGGAGAGTTTGGACCGATTATTACTGTCGTCTGGATTAATTGACAAGTCTACTGTTGCGCAACTGCGAGCATCTCACTCTGATGATGAAATCAGGACCCTTTTGAGAATGGCTTTGTTTTTAAACTCGCAAATTAAGCTTTCGCCAGACTTGTTTAAAGATGTCCTGGCTCTAGGACTAGAGTTAGATTCGACTGAACTGCGAATAAAACTTCTTCAAGTCCAAGAAGCAGCGAAAGCTATCTGTGAGAATACGAGAAATATTTACGTTGCGGCGATGCCGAAATCAGGCTCATCTTTTTTAGCTGGGGGGTTATCCAAGGCTTTGAATGTTCCCACTCGTGCGCTAACGACATCCTATCCAGAGCCTACCAATGTGGGATTGCACGGGCGCGAGCAGGAAATTGACGAATTCTCAATCGTGAAGGCTAGCCTCGATAACACTGGGTTTGTTGCCCAACACCACACTAAGTCTACCCCTTATATGATAAAGCTTTTATCAAGCTATAACATTTCTCCTATAGTAACTTATAGAAATATCTTCGATGCCATGGTTTCGTATGACGCAATGTTTATAGAAGGATCTTGGAGTCATCCGTTCATGCAATGGTCTTCAAAAATTCCAGCCAATTATACTGAGTTAGGCTTTGATGAAAGAATCGATTTGATATCAAGGAACTACGCTATCTGGTGTATCGATTTTTATCTGTCTTGGAAACGTGTCGAGGAGGCAGGATATAAATTCTTATGGGTAGACTATGATAGGTACCTGAGCAAATCTTCTGGTGATAAATCTAAACTATGCGAGTTGTTAATTAGCTATCTAAAGCCAAGCAAAGCGCACGAGGAAAAAATATATGACGTTATTGTGGGCGAGAAGGTTACGGGAGAGGATTCGCGCCTGCGCAGTGGGACAAGTGGGGAAGGCTTGAATCGGATACCAGAAGAAGTTAAGCGATACGTAATAGATTACGCAAAAAAATTTAATAAAGAACTTAAAGAAAGAGATCTGAAAATAATTTTTGGTGGTGTGTATTAACAAGAGGCGGGCCTTTAATTTGGGCTCCCACAGAATTATAGCTTCCTTTTTGGAAAGTGAAGAAGCCCCAAAATACCTCGTTACCAGTTTTTTGGCATGCTTGACCCACATTTAGATTATCACTTAGTTGATGAACCTTCTGTCTGCTTAAATACTTACACTGATTTGTGAGCTACTGTGATCCTTCAGTAAAGTTTGCGCTGACAGTGTTCGCAGTGCCATTCAATCCTAGCCACTTTCGCTGTTGTTTTGATAGTGCTTGTTGGGTTTCTTCGGCCAGAAGCACATTCCAATTCACCTGTGGACGAAGAAATGCAGCTGAGTAGTATCCAAATACAATTGCACGTTCCTCATTTTGGGTGATATTTTCGCCAGATGTGTGCCACAACCTCCCATCCATGATAATCAGGGAACCTGCTTTTGCTCTAAATGACAACATCTTATCTAACATATTGAGAGGGACGTCGGCTGCTTTTTCTATGCGGTGGCTTTTGGGTAAGTACATAGTGGCTCCGTTTTCAAAGTAGATATCATCGAGGCACCAAAGAGTGTTCATGGACCAAGGCTCAAGCCAGGGACCAGGAAAAACAATTCCCAGATCAGAATGAGCATGCATTGATTTTGCGCCAGGGAGCGCAATGTTGGCGGTAAAGTTCGAAACGATAAAATCTTCCCCAATAAGTTGTTTTACAAATTTGATCGCTTCTGATCGTCCCATCAATTCTAAAAAAACAGGATCTAAATCTAACAAATTGAATACCCTTATATTTGAGTCATTCTGGTCTAGACTTGGAATGTGGGTAGGTACTCCTCGGCGATTGCTTTCCCGCGCCGCGGCGAGCAGTTTTTTCCGAATATCGAACACCTCAGCGGCAGAGAGAACATCTTCCACGACACAAAAGCCATTTGCTTCTAGGTCGTCAAAGTAAGCGGTTTCTGCCTTTGCCCTTTTCTTTGACTCTTTAATCTCCGACAAGATATGTCCCCCTTATGAATCCTTCTTTTAATCCTTTTTTTCGCGAGAAGGAAACATCTCTGCGAAGACACGTTCACACTTCGGGATATTGGGTTCCTCGACCCAACAATAAATCGCTTGCGGTGATTTCTCGAAAAATTTTTCTCCAAAGATCCAGACCGATTTGTCCGCATAGGTAGTTACGAATCTCGGGTTATTTTGAGCACTTTCCGAGGTGATGCCTACGCCCTCAGTAATCTGATTAACCACTGTTCGCGCTGGGGGCTTATCAGTAGCCGTCGAGGACAGCGCAAATCCCGTTGCTATCATCAGGAGACCCAATTTTTTCAGAACAATCTTCCTTCCATCGAGAGTCGCTGATTGCTGAGGCACAACCAATCGAGTAGAAATACTCACCTTTAACCTTTTTTAATCTGCGTAGTCGAGCCCCTTTTTCTTGACCACCTCACGAATATTTGGATTGATTGATTCTCTAAACGGAAGATCAACGATTTCGCCTGAGACTGGTACCCCTGGTGATTCAGAGTATTCTTCCGGGAGTCTAACTTTGAGTTTAGTTCCGATCTCAGATAAAGCGAACGGCACCCAGCCTAGCGCGATATTGGTGTTGAGCTCTGGCGACCACCAAGGTGATGTGACGTAACCCATGTCTTCACCGTCCGTATCTGCTATTAACCAAAAGTCAGGAGCATAGTCAGTGATATTCTTTCCGCCAAAAACAAGGCCAACCATCCTCATTTTGAACGGGAAATCCCCACCATCAATGATGGCTAGCTGCCTTTCTAATTCAGCTTTTCCGATGTAATCCGCATTTTTATTTCTTGGAACTTGATAGCTCAGGTTTACTTGAAAAGGGGAGGTTTCAAAATCCATATCCTGTCCCCAAGATAAAATGCCTGCGGCTATCCTTCGGTGATGAGCGGGCGCGACGACCTGAAGACCAAACTCCTCTCCCTCTGCCAGCGCAGCGTTCCACACAAGTTCAGCGTTTTCATGTGCTTGCCGCACGTAAATTTCATAACCTTTTTCCCCGGTGAATCCAGTTTGACTTATAACAACAGCAACACCACCTATTTGTGTCTCCATTAAACCGTAATAGGGAATATCCCTGACTGCCTCTCCTGCTAATTTCGCCATCAAGTTTTCTGATAAAGGACCCTGAATCTGAAGAGGACAAACATCAATTTCATCTATCTCCACGTCATGCTTTTTACCCACGTTAACACCCTGAAGCCATAGCATTAGATCGCTATCGGATATCGAAAACCAGAATTCATTCTCTGATAATCTCAGCAGAACAGGGTCGTTTAGAACTCCGCCTTTTTCATTACATAAAATGGCGTATTTTCCATTACCAGGTTTGATTTTAGTTGCATCCCTTGTAATGACGTAGTTTACGAATGCCTCGGCATCAGGACCTTCTACTCTAATTTGACGTTCAACCGCTACGTTCCACATAGTAACCTGATTAACCAAGGCGTCGTACTCAGCCATCATTCCCCCATCTTCAGGTTTCACGTAACCTCTTGGGTGGTAGATTCGGTTATAGATTGTTGCTCGCCAGCACCCTGCTTCAATAGACAGGTGCCAGAAAGGGGATTTCCTTACTCGGGTTGAAATCAGAAGCTCAACTGGCGTTCGCCCCGATTGCCTAAGATTATAAGGCACTACTCTATCACTTTGATCGATGTTAGGGTGGTTCGGGTGAGTCATAAAGCATTTCTCCTATTTTATTTATTTTCGAACGCTCGAGTTGCTTGGGTCATAAAGAGATCCTTTGCCAACTATCTGGACAGTCATTGGATACACTCCATCTCCATTATCGTTAAAGTACTCTAGGAAAAGAGCCTTACCTTTACATGCTATCTCCTTAGGGAGGTACCCCATGACGACGTGCTTTTCGATTGATGGACAATAGGATGTGCTGGTGCTGTAGGATCGCCGTCCTTTGCTATCAACCGGAACCATCTGCGTATCTGCGTCTATGATCGGTGATATCCCAACTGGGTAGCGTGAAGGGTTCCCGCCAGGACTCGAGTTGTCTAAAGTCATAGTACAAAGAATCGCGCTAGGTTCTTCTCGCCTGTGCTGAAGATGGGCTGCCTTACCATGAAATTCAGCCGGCTTCACTTGCAGCCTTTCAACTGCCGATTCGCATGCGTTATATTCCGTTTCTAAATCCGCTCCTTGCAGACGAAAACTTTTTTCCAATCTTCGACTATTAGCATAGGTTTCAATGCCAACAGGCACCACACCTACCTCTAGCAAAGAATCATACAAAGCCAATCCATCTTCAGAATCATTTTTAAGATAAATCTCCCAGCCGCTTTCTCCAACATAAGAAATGCGGGCGGCCCAAACATCGATTTTTCTTCGGTTTTTTAAATTTAGAGTCAGTGGCTTTGCCGTAACAAAAGGAAAGTTTTTTATGCTGATCTGGTTTGGATCGATAAAATTACCTAGAGCCTCCACCGCCTTGGGACCCCAAAGACCCAGGGTCGCAATATCGTGGGTTCGAATAGAGATGTTCGCATTTAAACCAAGATCATCTCGATGGTTTCTGATCGTTACCCAGTCCCGATTCCCATCGGCGCCACCGGTCACAACTCTATATTTGTCTCGTTTTAGTCGTGAGATAGTTAAGTCCGCATGAACTCCCCCATCTTCAGTAAGAAAGTTTGTGTAGATTATCCGCCCAATTTCAGTATCACCGCCGACTTTCGCTACCGAGAGGTACTCCAAAAGTTTTTCGGAGTCAGGGCCCTCGATATCCATGATTGCGAAGTGAGATAAATTAATCATTCCTGCTTTCTCGCTCATGGCTAAGTGCTCAGCGTTAGCTATTTCATAAGGCACATGACGTCTGTCCCATTCGTTTTCTCGTAAAGGCACTTTGCTTATATAGCTTGCGAG
Organism: uncultured OM182 clade bacterium; assembly: GCA_902567095.1. Classification (GTDB taxonomy): domain Bacteria; phylum Pseudomonadota; class Gammaproteobacteria; order Pseudomonadales; family Azotimanducaceae; genus UBA9659. The sequence continues at coordinate 2,313 of CACFLG010000049.1, read as the reverse complement.
TCTCGATTTGTTAACGTCGTAGGCTAAAGCACGTTCCCAGCCACCCACCTCGTTGTTAAAATAGCCCCCTAATTCCTTTTCTCTCTCGAAAAATGGACTAATGAAAAGTTGTCGTTGGCTGATATAAGGCTCTCTTGGATGCACTGCAGGTGTGTATATGGTTTGAGCATTCTCATACGCACGAGACTTAACAAATTCTTTATCTTTTTGCGCTGGATAAAATCGCGAAATATCAAATGAATGCATGTCCACTTGAGTTTTCCCTGTGACCATCTCCTCTGCGCAAAGTCTTGCGCATCCAGGGCCATCTTTGACCCAGACAGCCTCACACAACCAAAACCCTCTTACTTCTGGACTTTCGCCGATCAAAGAGCCCGCATCTGCGGTGACAGAGAGCAGACCATTAAAGGAGCTTCTTTCATCCCAACCTAATTCGTTCAGTATTGGAGTTGTCTTGTAGGCTTTTTCAAGTGGCTCAGCAATTTCCTCTAAATTAAGATGACGCATCGACGGAGAGGTTTGGGTTTTCTCTGGATTACCAATATCTTCAGCATCAACCAATCGAGGATGTTTGTCTTCGTAGTAACCCCATTCGAGCATTCCCCCGTGGAGACGGCCAGTATCTCTAACGTAAGCGGAGTTCCCCTGGTCTCTCAATAACGGATAAACAAGAAATTCCTCAGTCTCTCTAATTTGTGGCAATGGTCCAAAAAAATAGCAGCGGGTGCTCCAGTGGAGACAAGGGAACAGGAACCCCAGCCATATCTCCAAGTAATGGCCCCCATATGCCTGAGGCTACCACAACCTTATTAGTTTTAATGATTCCTTTCTTTGTGCGTACTCCAATAATGCGATCTTTCTCTATTTTGAAGCCAGTCGCAGGCGTATTTGTCAATGTCTTTAAAGAGCCTTTTTCTTTGGCTGACTCTACAGCGAAACTAACCACATCCTGCGACCGAGGAACAACGAGACCAGCATCGGGGTCCCACATCGCACCCATGATTGAGTCTTCATCCAAAAGCGGAAACTTTTCTTTTGCTTCTGATGCGGAAATAAGCTTCACGTTGGTACCGAACGCTTTGCCTGAACCCACTTTTCTTTTTAGTTCTTCCCAGCGCTCATAATCCCCAACACGACAAATCTCTAGCCCCCCTTTTTTTAGAAAGAAACCGTTGTCTTCATAGAATTTTCGGCTATAAGCAGTTGTCCAGTTGGAAAGCTTGTCGTGTGTTGTGTTGTAGACGAAGTCGGAAGCATGAGCTGTAGAACCAAGATCAGAGGGGATCACAGAAGATTTCTCAAGACCAATCACATTCTTTTGACCAAGCTCCGCGAACCAATACGCTAGCATAGATCCAACAATCCCACCCACACCCACGATTACGATGTCTGCTTCCTTTGGAAATTCAGATGATTCCAAGTAATTAACTCCGTGATATTTTCCCTGATTCTATCCTTCTAGTTTGCGATACAACAACTTTTTTAACTACAAAAGGCAAAGATTCAGAAACTAACTTTTGTATTCTTTCTTAGAATTTTTGCCATTAAAACTAGAAGCCCTCCGCTTTGTGAACATTTCGCCATAGAGCATTTGGAAACCAGCGTCGAACTCTCTGCTGCCATTGAGTGCCTTTCCCTGGAAAAACAAAGAGCCCGTCTTCCTTAAGAGTTTTAGCAATCGCATCGAGGACGTCTTCGGGTTCTATGTGCTCAGCTTGGTCAAAAACTTTTGGCCATACTGTCCCCCTAGCTTGGTCGAGGAGGGGAGTCTTGACTGGCGGCGGGCAGACGCAAAGAATTCTAACATCACTATCTTGATGCTCGTGATGCAAGACTTCGGTAAAAGCTACAACGGCAAACTTGCTCGCATTATATGCTGACATGTAAAGTATCGGGATCCAACCGGCCACGGATGCAAAATTAATCAATTCTCCCTCGTTCCTCTCTAAGAGCTTTGGTAAGACAGCTTTGCTGACATTAACAACGCCGTTGTAGTTTATATCCATCACTTTATGAAATAATTCGACATCCTGTTCTATAACTTTGCCAAGCGGCATAATTGCTGCTGCATTATAAACGCGCCTAATTGAGCCTAATTCCCTTTCCGCTTCATCAACGGCCGAGCAGACCGCATCGAATTTTGTGACATCGACATTAAACGTTCGGATATTCTGATGGTTTTCAGCTGTCTCCAGCAACCCCTTTTCATTGATATCAACGGCCGCTACTTGGTAACCCTGCTCAGCATAATTTCGCGCAGCGAGCTGGCCCATTCCACTTCCAGCACCTGTAATAAAAATGGAACCCTTCTCT
>CACFLG010000048.1 GCA_902567095.1 uncultured OM182 clade bacterium | reverse complement strand
ACTTTAGCCTTGAGCACCGCGTTCGGGGTTACAGCCCTCGCTCCAGATGGTGGCCGAGAATCTCTAATGGCTCTTCCCTTGCTCCTAGCCTCTTTGGGATTAGTATGTTCAATCGTTGGAATTATCCTTGTTAACATGCTTTCGTCCCTGGGTCCGGAGAGAGCACTCGAACTTGGACATCAAATATCAGCGGTTCTTTTAATAATTGCTGGATATTTCTTAGTCGAGCAGCTCGGCCTAGCCTCAACAGTTTGGTGGGCCATCGTAGCGGGCACTGTTGGAGGAATTCTAATAGGAGTAGTAACTTCCTACTACACATCCAAGAAGCCAGTGCAAAAAATTGCTGAGTCAGGAAAAACGGGTACAGCGACGGTAATGATAACCGGCCTGGCGGTTGGCATGGAGTCCGTGGTTATACCGATTTTAGCAATTAGCGCGATTATATTTGCGTCCACGCAGCTTGCGGGGCTCTACGGCGTAGGGATCGCCGCAGTGGGTATGCTTGCAACGGTTGGGATGACAATGGCTCTGGATGCCTATGGACCAGTTGCGGACAATGCGGGCGGAATAGCCGAGATGGGTGGGCTAGGTGACGACGTAAGAGAAATAACTGACGGCCTGGATGAAGTAGGGAACACTACTGCGGCTATAGGGAAAGGATTTGCAATTGGAGCAGCAGCACTTGCGGCTCTTGCAATAATAGCTGCTTTTGTGGAAACCATGACCAAAAATAATCCCGATTTTTCTCTCGAATTATCGAACCCGAGTGTTCTTACAGGACTTTTTATCGGAGGGGTCCTTCCTTTCTTAATTGCATCAATCACTATGACCTCGGTTGGTGACGCGGCGATGGAAATGATCGAAGAGATAAGGAGACAGTTTCGCGAAATTCCAGGACTCATGGAAGGGACAGCAGAACCGGATCATGCTAAGTGTGTTGATATAGCAACAAAAGCAGCTCTCAAAAAAATGATACTTCCTGGCGTTATTGCGATTTCAATGCCTGCAATAGTGGGATTTGGTCTCGGTGCTCAGAGCCTCGGAGGAATGCTTGCGGGAGCTTTGCTAGGGTGTGTTCTTTTAGCCTTGATGATGGCTAATGCGGGTGGTGCCTGGGACAATGCAAAAAAATATATAGAAAAAGGAAACCTAGGGGGCAAAGGTTCAGAAGTTCATGCGGCGGCTGTTGTTGGTGACACAGTTGGTGATCCGTTTAAAGATACGTCGGGACCATCGATGAATATCTTAATCAACGTAATGGCGATAGTTAGCTTAGTTATTGCCCCGCTGCTCGTATAACTGCTAAAACAAGTTTCTTTCAGGTAAGGTAAGTTAACCCGGGAACGCTGGTAACTTTTTTGTTACCAGCTCGTTCTTTGGATAAGAATAGCTGGGCAACCCCGCCGCATAAGGGGGGTATTCCTCGCCTTGAATCAGAGGAAGGAGATACTCTTTAGCTTTCTTTGTTATTCCGAAGCCATTTTGAGTTATATATGAGCGAGGCAATTTCCGTTCCACGTTGGCGACTCGAGACAATTTAGCTGACTCGATCTTCCATCTATATTTTTTTCCAGGGATTCTTCTTATAACCGGCATAACCATATTTTGACCATCTTCGGCAAAACGAACCGCTGCTTCGCCCAGTGCGTAAGCTTGCTTGACATCAGTCGAAGACGCAAGATGTCGGGCCGAGCGCTGCAGGTAGTCTGCAACTGCCCAATGGCATTTAAACTTCAGTTTTCGCTTCACAAGATCTGCGAGAAACGGCGAAACTCCGCCCATTTGCGAATGTCCGAATGCATCAATAGAGCCAGCATCTGAAACAAAAGAACCATCTTTCCTTTTTATTCCCTCACTAGCGACAACGACGCAGTATCCCGATTTAATCACGGCTTCTTTCACTTTTTTTATGAATTTGTTTTCATCAAATTGGATCTCTGGAAACAAAATGACATGGGGAGCGCTCATACTCTTGGATTTAATTAGTCCTGAAGAGGCTGCGATCCAACCCGCATTTCGGCCCATAACCTCGAATAAAAACACTTTTGTCGACGACTCAGCCATCGACTTGACATCAAGACTTGCCTCTAAGGTGGAGGTAGCAACATATTTCGCTACGGAACCAAACCCTGGCGAAGAATCTGTAATAGGGAGGTCGTTGTCAATTGTTTTCGGTATCCCGATGCACGAGATCGAGTATCCCAACTTCGAGCTCAGATGCCCAACCTTATTCGCAGTGTCTTGGCTGTCGCCGCCTCCATTATAGAGGAAATATTTAATTTTATGCGCTTTGAAAACATCGACCAACCTGACATATTCACTGATGTCATCATCAATAGAGCGGAGCTTATATCTGCAAGAACCGAAAGCCCCTCCCGGTGTGTGAATTAAGCTGTCAATAATCCTTGAGGACTCTCGAGTCGTATCTATTATTTCTTCATTTAGGACCCCGAGGATGCCGTTTTTAGCCGCGAAAACCTTTTTAAACCTCTTAGAGGTTCGCGCCGTTTTGATAACACCACAAGCGGTTGCGTTTATTACAGAAGTGACGCCCCCAGACTGCGCATAGAGAATATTCTCAGTCAAGTCTTACCTCGCATTAATTCTCGTTCAAGACCATTTTTTCACCACCGGCAACCTTCTTCCCACTCCGAAAGCGACTTTAGAGACTTTTGTGCCAGGGCACGTTTGTCTGCGCTTATATTCCATCTTTCCAATCATCTTCGCAATTCGCTCGTACTCTGTTGAGGCCTGATCAGAATCTAACCACTCTTCTAAAACTTCTTTATCAGAACCCATATGTTCAGGCCGATTAATCGTGCACCAGTCCCGAAACAAATCGAAAGAGCCGATGCTTTCCTCGACATAAGCCATAACTAAAGGATCTAGAATTTTGTACGGTAGCAAATTGTCTTCGTCCGTCTGACCAAATGCAAGCTCAGCTGAAGGGGCCTTATTCCATACATTTTCCGGAATTCGAGAATCTCTCATAGCTAGTTCGACTACCTGATACTTATACAAGTCCTTTATGGGCGCGAACGAAAAATTCATATCAAAATGCGTGTAATAACCGCAGGCTGACTCCGTCTTGTTTCCGGTCGAGAGCGGCATCGCTCCATAGGCGTTGCTAAAATGCATCAGATAAACATCTCTCAGCCTGGCTTGGATGTTTTGATCAGCTATTTCATTGTACTCTGAATTATCAAGTTTCGACCGAACAAGGTTCTTTTGATCCGTATAGAGCGAGTACTTGTCATTGAGATCTCTTAAAATCGGTTCATGGTCCACTGGGATCTCGTAATCCCAACACCCCAGATTTTTATGTAATTCGACTGAATCTATTTTGGAGTCGTCCGAACTATAAATAGATGGCATTCGAACCGCATGCACTTTTTGTGGTCCAAATGCCTCACAAGCAAGCTTGCAAACGAGAGCGCTGTCGACACCCCCACTAGACGCAACTACTACCTGTTCAAACCCAGATTTCTGAACATAATCTCTTAAACCTAAAACAAGAATCTCTTCGAGCTCTTGCAGATTATTTCGTTCTCTTTTTGGGGTCGTGATTTTGGAACCAGCATTTCCAATATCAACTATGGGATAACTGTTATCAAAAACGCCACGCGCGACGAAAGCCAATTTGCCATTATCGATAACAAAACTGTTCCCATCAAAAACTAACTCGTCTTGTCCTCCAACCTGATTCACATAAACAATATTCGGAATAGTCGTTGCTATGCTAAGTAGTCTCGAAAATCTAGTTTCAGGTTTCCCTTGAATATAGGGAGAACTGTTAAGCGATACTAAAACATCAATGCCTAGTTTTTGATATTGAACTAGCGGCCCTTTCCCGTCTTCATAGTTGTCTGAATCTTTGTCATTCCACAGATCCTCACAGATAACGACCCCAATTTTTTTGTTTTTCACTTTGAAACATAACAAATCGGTGCCTGGTTGGAAGTATCTAAGCTCATCGAACACGTCGTAAAAAGGAAGCAATTGCTTCGTATACTCTCCAATTACCTTGCCTTTATTGATGACCACCGCGTTGTTTCGAAAAGGCTTTCCTTGGCCCGGATTCCTCGCGACATTTCCCAAAACAATATAAAGATTCGGGTCGCTTTCTGAGGAGAAATGCTGGACTTTCTTCAGGGAATTAAGCGCTGCGTCAATGTAATCCTTGTCATATAACAAATCTTGGCTGAGGTACCCAGTAATTGTGAGCTCAGGGAAAACAACAAGATCAGCTTTTTGAGAAGACGCTATTTTTATACCGTTTTCGATACCTAGGAGATTACCGGGGAAGTCGCCCGGAGTAGTGTTTATTTGGCCAAGACATACTTTCATTAGTCACGTCGTTTTGAGACGGGTTCCATGGACAAGGTACACTAAAGCCAAGAACATGATAACCGCAACTACTTGATGCAAACTTCCCAAAACAAGTGGCACTCCATTAACCAGCGTCAAGACACCCAAAATAAATTGAAAAGACGTGATTAACACTAGAACGGAGGAGCCCCCTTTTAGCTTAGTCTTTAAACTCAACAACCCCAGAATAATAACACCAAATAATACTATGGCTCCCAACCATCGATGAACAAACTGTATCATGGCCCCGTTCTCAATAAAGTTTTTCCAGATCGGATCCAAGCTTAGTGCGACGTCAGCAATGAATTGGCCATTCATCAAGGGGTATGTATTAAACCCCTGTCCAGCATCTAAGCCAGCGGTAAATGCGCCAAACATTAATTGGAATCCCATGATTACAGCTAACCCCAAAACGAGATTTCGAAGCGACGGCTTAACTGAGACCGGCTCAATCTCTAGGATGTCTAAGATCAACCAAAGGATAAACCCAAGTATAAAGATCGCTAAAAGCAGATGAGCAGCCAGTCTGAAATGACTCACGTGAGGAATATCTATTAGGCCGCTTTGCACCATATACCATCCCATCAGACCCTGACAGCCGCCAAGTCCCAATGCGATCCACAATCTCGAACGCCACCTCTTCTCTATTCTGCCTCTAATTAAAAAATACAAGAACGGCACAAAGAAAAGCACGCCTATCAATCTTCCCAATACGCGATGGCCGTACTCCCAATAGAATATGGTTTTAAAAGCTTCCAGGGTCATGCCCTGATTGAGTTTCTGATACTCGGGGAATTGCTTATAACTTTCGAACAGGCTTGACCAATCCGAATGAGAGAGTGGAGGGATAACTCCCATTATGGGACGCCAATCTACCATAGAGAGCCCACTCTGAGTAAGCCTTGTAGCTCCACCAACTATGATCATTAGTAATATAGCTGCCGAAACTAGAGCCAACCAATAAACTAAATGGAGATTTGTTGTCTTCATATTGCGTGCCATTGATTTTGAGTTCGACTCTACCACGCTCTCAAAATGTTTCCATATCCCAAACGTTTACTTTTCCTAGAAAAAATCTGTTTTTTTTAAAGTTTCGGGACAAGCGAGATTTTGCTACTAGGAATTCTAGGCTAGTTTCTCTACCATAAGGCCAAATAAGAGTGTATGTCCGTTCAGGAGCCGAAAATATTATGAAAAGTATCGCCGAATTTCGAGAAGGCACAAGAGACTGGCTTGAAGCAAATTGCCCTCAGGAGATGCGTAATCTCTCTTTTCACTGGGAAGACGCCCATCTCGTATACAGCAAACCTGAAGCTGGTGTGTGGCTTGAAAAAATGGCAGAGAAAGGTTGGGTAGCGCCGACATGGCCAAGAGAGTTTGGAGGCGGGGGATTGGATTCCGAGCACGCCCAGGTCCTTTCAGAGGAAATGAAGCGAATCAAGGCCACGGCCCCCTCTTCGGGCATGGGCCTCACAATGATCGGGCCAACGTTGCTAGAATTTGGATCAGAAGAACAGAAACAACGACATATCCCCAAAATTTGCGACGGCAGCGTCCGTTGGTGCCAAGGTTATAGCGAGCCGGGGGCCGGCTCAGATCTTGCTGCTCTCCAAACAAAAGCGGTTATTGAAGGTGACGAGTTTGTAATAAACGGTCAGAAAATCTGGACCTCGGGAGCGCAATATGCGGACTGGATGTTCGCGTTAGTGAGAACGGATGCAGAAGCCAATAAACATGAGGGCATCAGTTTTGTTCTTTTCGATATGAACCAACCAGGCGTTACCATCAAGCCCATAAAGTTAATCTCAGGGTCTTCTCCTTTTTGCGAGACATTTTTAGACAACGTGAAGGCCAGAAGAGATGACTTAGTTGGCGAAATGAACAAAGGCTGGTCGATAGGGAAAAGGCTTTTGCAATACGAAAGATCCGGAATTGGAGGTTTAGCCGGAGCTTCAAAGAAAAAAGATAAAAAGGTGCCGAAAAATGAGTTAGCGGTTCTGGCAAAGAAATACTCAGGAGAGGATGACGGATTGATTGCGGAGAAATCTCGCAGAGACCAGGTGCTTGTCCACTCGATGCGTGAACGGGCGTTTCAGTTAACTGCTAGAAGAGTTAGCCAAGAGAATTCCTCCGGGAAGACTCCCGGCCCGACCACCTCGATCTTCAAGCTCGTCGGAGCAAATTTGGCGAGAGACTTTACTGAGATTAAATCTGACTTGATGGGAATCAAAGGAATCGGCTGGGAAGGAGACGGTTTTTCTGAGCGAGAGATAGAAAGCACGCGTTCGTGGTTAAACACGCGCGCAGTTACTATCTACGGCGGCACTAATGAAGTCCAGATGAATATTATAGCAAAACGCGTTCTTGGGCTGCCAGATTAAAACTTAAAAATCGTTCGAGTCGCAACTGGGAACGCAATCGAGAGCGCAAAAGACATACACGATCGTCATCCTCTTTAGACTATAGGTGCTTCCTAAAGCTAGCACAAAAGCCCTGCGGGTTTCTTAGCACAGACTGTTGGCGTTCCAGAAAAATAACAAGAACTAAGATATTAAATGGCCACACTAGACGATGATCTGCCACAGGAAAACGTGAAATCTGTTTTCGCATCGCTAAGGGTAAATGATTACAAGTACCTTTCGATCGGCTTGTTAGGATCAGCCTTTGCTCTAAATATGCAACTAATTGCTCAAGGTTGGATGGTCTATGAAATGACTTCCTCAGCAATGAAGTTAACCTGGGTGACGCTCTCTTTTATGATTCCACAAGTTGTTTTCTCACTGTTGGGCGGAGTTTTAGCTGATCGATTTGCCAAAAAACCCATTATAGGTTGGGCACCATTTATAAATGGTCTTGCTACCTTAGTTATGGCCTTAATAATATTTTCAGGCAAGGCAGATTTCTCAGCTTTTCTAGTGATTGGATTCTTAAATGGAACAGTGCTAGCGTTATCAATGCCAGCGCGGACCGCTTTTATTCCCGAGCTTGTTGGAGAGGAGCTCATTTTCAACGCCATGGCATTCAATAGCGCATGCTGGAACCTCGCAAGAATAGTAGGGCCAGCTGCGGCGGGATTTATCATTTGCTATTTTCGCCGAGGGAAACACTACCTCAGGCTTTGGCGTGGGACTAGTCTACGTGATTCTTTCCCTACTTTATTTTGTTTCCGCATTGTCTGTCCTTTATATCTCTCACCCTGGACGGCCGGTACAGATACAAAAAAAAAGCGCCTTAAAAGATACGCAAGAAGCCTTAAGATACGTGGTTAACTCCCCAATCGTTGGAGGCTTAATACTATTGTCAATACTCCCTTTCCTTTTTGGTCTTAGCATAAATACGTTGCTTCCCGCATTTTCAACGGACGTTTTAAAGGGAGGTCCAGACGATCTTGGTCTTCTAATGACAGGTATGGGGTTTGGAGCAATCATCGGGTCTCTGGCATTAGCCAAAATGAGTTCAGTCACGAAAAAAGGCTTTTGGATCATTGGAACCGGTGCCCTTTGGGGAGGGCTTGTAGCAATCTTTTCAATTACGAACGACTATCTTATCTCAACCATTGTCATAGGCTGTATTGGATTTGTTTCAGCAATCAATATGTCGATGAACAGATCAGTCATGCAACTTCAAGTTGCGCAAAGCATGAGAGGCAGGATAATGAGTGTTGATATGATGTCTCACGGACTGATGCCCCTAGGGATTTTGCCGATCGGTTATATAGCTGAAACAATAAGTGTGCAAGCCGGCCTGTTCACGAGCGGAATCGCTTTATTACTTTTGACATTATTATTTGGTGCCCTGATGCCGCAGGTAAGAAAAATTAATTTAGGATACAAATAAAATGCTTCAGATTATAAGTTTTTTTTGGCGATTGTGCCTGCTAAAAGAGGCTCCATCCAAAGTACCTAATTCAACATTTGCGGCGCTAGCAACGTTTACGATTTATCTAATCATCGCTTTTACTATTCTTTTAAATACCCGCCCCGAGCAATCTTTTCTGAAAATTTTCTCCTCTACGATTATCGGAATTACTATCCAGCTATCGTTAACGTACGCGCTACTCAAGTTCAAAAATCGAGAATATACTTATATTCCCGCTGTATGTTCCCTATTAGGCACAAATGCAATCATGCTCCTGATACTCTTCCCCTTCAATCTAACGCTTCTTTACGCTGAAAATTCAAACCTTCTTATATTAGCAAACTCGTTTAGTCTTGTTTGTTTAGGATGGTGGCTAGCCATTGCCGGTTTCATATATCATAAATCTGCTGATGTGAGCATGGTTCAAGGATCCTGCTTAGCGCTTCTCATAGAAATAATAAGCGTTCTTACAGCGACCAAGTTTTCAATAAATTAGCTATGCACATCCATATTCTGGGTATTTGTGGAACATTGATGGGAAGCATCGCTTCCCTAGCAAGAGAACTGGGCCACGTGGTTTCGGGGACTGACCAAAACATCTACCCACCTATGAGCCATCAGTTACAGAATTTAGGGATCTCTTTAGATCAAGGCTACAAAACAACTTCCATTCCAAAAAATACTGATCTAGTGGTTATTGGCAATGCAAATATCTCCAGAGGGAATCCGGCACTTGAATTTGTGCTCGAAAATGGAGTTCCCTTCATGTCTGGAGCTGAATGGCTTTATCGGTTTGTTCTTTTTGATCGGTGGGTGGTAGCCGTTGCTGGCACACATGGGAAAACTACCACAACATCAATGATCGCTTGGATCCTTGAAGAAGCTGGATTAGAGCCTGGCTTTTTGATTGGAGGCCTGCCTAAAAACTTCCCTGCTTCTGCTCAAATTGGCAAGGGACCTTTTTTTATAATTGAAGCTGACGAATACGACACTTCTTATTTTGATCGAAGATCCAAGTTCCTGCATTACCGTCCTAAAACTCTTGTCTTAAATAACTTAGAGTTCGACCATTCAGATATCTTTGTTGATCTGGAACAAATAAAAGAACAATTCCACCTGCTGCTTAGAACAGTTCCACAACATGGATTAATAATATACCCCGAAACAGACCAGAATCTTCAAGAGGTTGTTTCCCGGGGATGCTGGTCTGAGAAGCAGCAGATAATAAATGAGACTTTCTCGGGAGATCTTAATACACAGAAAGACGGCATAAAAATTTCTAGGGGAGAAAAAGATCCAATAGAATTTACATGGTCACTTATGGGTGATCACAATATTAATAATGCACTTTCGGCAATTGCTGCAGCTCAGCATGTTGGCGTGCCTGTAGAATTTTCGTGTCAAGCTCTGGCACGTTTCGAGGGCGTCAAGAGACGAATGGAGATGATATTTGAAAATCAAAATGTAATCCTCTACGAGGACTTCGCGCACCATCCAACGGCTATAGAATCGACTCTTCGGGGTTTGCGTGAATTAGCTCCGAAAGATTTTATTTTAACAGTCATCGAACCAGCTTCTCACACAATGAGAAGTGGATACCATAAAGAAACGTTATCGAAGAGCGCTCAAACAGCTGACCATGTTCTTTGGTATAAACCTGAATCAATTTCATGGGACATGACTATTTTAGAAAACGAAAAGGCCGAGATTATCTCGGATTCAAAAACACTAAGAAAAAATATTTTACGAAGAATAGAGAAAAAGAAAGAGAAAATCAGAGTAGTTATAATGAGCAACTCAGGGTTTTCCGGCCTTTGTAATGACTTAGTGACAGCACTCACCGACCCGTGAAAGAGACAGATCTGTTTCCTCCGGTCAAGATTCTTCTTGAGTCATTAGGATTCAACGTCTACGCCGAGGCGAGAAATTGTGATGTAGTAGGCAGAAAAAAAGAAGAATTAGTGATAGTCGAGCTTAAGAAAAATCTTAACTTAACCCTTTTGGCTCAGGGTATGCAGCGCCAAAAATTAACGCATCAAGTTTTCCTGTGTGTTCCCGAACAAAGGAAAAAAAATAGCTCCACCCGCTCAAAGGAGGAGTTAATAAAGAGATTGGGGTTAGGATTAATTACCGTATACACGAGTCCCGTCAGGTCGGCAGCAAAAATTATGTTTGAACCGAGCACCGAAAACCGAATAAATGTGAGAGAGAGACAGAAATTAATTGCCGAGTTAGATAACCGAAGCGTCAACTTAAATATTGGGGGTTCCCATAGGGTTCCAATTTATACTGCTTATAAAGAGACCTCTATTGTCGTTGCGAATCTTCTAAAAAAAGCAGGACCAACAAAACTAAAAAATATTAGACGCTTCGCTGGAGAAAAAACCGACAACATCCTATCAAAAAATGTTTACGGTTGGTTTAAGAGAGTAAAGAGAGGAGAATATGAAATCGGTGAGATGGGTCTTAAAGAGTTAAAAAAGTTCAAGGAGATAAATACCCTGCTATGCAATAGGGAGGATTTCAGGGTCTTTTGCGATTATTTAAAACATGAAAATACAAAATAACTTACAACAAAGTAAATTTCTTTCAGTTTGGAATTAGTAAACAGATGAACCTTAAACTCTTTTTAGAAAAAAAGACTACTAAATGTCTAAGCGAGCTAGGGATCGACAGCTTAGCCCTAGTCAAACAATCATCC
>CACFLG010000047.1 GCA_902567095.1 uncultured OM182 clade bacterium | reverse complement strand
GGAGAGAGAGAACATGAATGGAAGAACAGAGTAAAGGAATGGAAAGAAATTGGCCTCTCTCATCTTTGTCTCCGGACTCTCGGTGGAGGCTTGAAGGTGTCTCAGCATGTCAAGAAGCTTCAGGAAGTGATGAAAGAGCTTCCCGAAACCTTAGCTTGATACACTCATTCTCTTTAAATTGGAGCAATTTTCAGTGCAAGACGTTGTAGAAAAAAAAGTTAGACTAGATTCATCCACGCTAGCTTATTTTGAAAGGAACACACACCTCAAGAGTAAAGGACCAACTTTGCTTTTCGTTCATGCCACCGGATTTCATGCTCGAGTGTGGGACAAAATAATCAACTCAATTGGAAAGTTTCACTCAATCAGTATTGATCAAAGAGGCCACGGCAGAAGCGAGAAACTCCGAATAACGCACTGGGATGAAGTGGTTTCAGATACCGAACAGTTCATAGAAAAATTGGAATTAGCAAACCTGATAGGCGTAGGACATAGCATGGGTGGACATGCTTTGATTGGAGCAGGAGCAACTCTGGAGAAAAGATTTAAAAAGATTATCGCGATCGATCCAGTTATTCCAGAACCAAACTCGTTTCAAGAACAAAATTCCGCTCTGTTCGAGGATGTTAGCAACCACCCCATCGCGAAGAGAAGAAGTGAATTTGCATCGGTCGAAGAAATGATGGATCGACTTAAAGATAAGGGGTCATACGGCATCTTTGATCCTGAAATTTTTGAGGACTATTGCCGGTATGGATTGCTAAAAGACGAAGTAGGACCAGGCTATAATTTAGCATGTCCGCCAGACATTGAAGCGAGCGTCTATTCATCATCACGGACAAACGCTAAGATTTACGATGCGTTGAAGAGGATCAGATTCCCCATACTTATTATCAGAGCAAAAGAGCGTGAACCTGGCAAGCAGGTAATGGATTTCTCAACCTCGCCAACTTGGAGAGATCTTGCTAATCAATTCAAAAACGGTAGAGAAATTCACTTCCCTGACAACACGCATTTTCTACCGATGGAAATCCCAGAAAAAATTATCGAAATTTTAAACTCCGAAATAGCCGAGGTTGTGACACAATCTAGTCTCAATTAGCAGCTATGGAGCATAAAAAATGCAAGGTCTTAGTATCGGTATCACTGGTTCTGATCGATTCCTCATGGGTGACCTGCAAGCCAGAACAAAGCTAGCTAAAAAACTAGCGGATTCCGAAATCGACCATCTTTTTGTGGCTGATCATGTAAGCTTCCACACGGGGCTGGGTATGGACGCTCTCATAAACGCTGCCACCCTGGCTGCTATGTTACCTAAGATGACAATCGTTACAGGAGTGTATCTTTTAGCGCTCAGGCACCCCGTGCCGGTAGCCAGACAATTGTCGTCGCTCAGCTTATCTGCCCCGGGAAGACTTATTTTTGGCGTCGGGATCGGCGGAGAGGATCGCCACGAGATGGAGATCTGCGGCGTGGATCCCTCAAAAAGGGGAAAGCATACCAATCATTCATTAACCGCAATCCGAGAGCTGATGAGCGGGAAAGAGGTCAGCTACGATTGCGAGTTTTTTAGTTATGACAAGGCTCGGATAAGCCCAAGGCCAGACCCAAAAATACCCATTTTGATAGGTGGCCGCTCGGAGGCCGCACTAACAAGGACAGCCAAACACGGAGACGGGTGGTTAGGAGTCTGGGTTTCTCCTGAGAGATTTGCGAAGGCAGTCGCAAAAATTGCCGACTTGAAGAGAAAAGATCGAGAGGATCAATGGATGCATGGAATTCAGGTATGGGCGGGGGTTGGAGACAAGGCTAGAGACAAATTGGCGCAAGGAATGGAAGACATATATAAAATACCTTTCAAAAAATTTGAGAGGTATAGCCCCTATGGATCAGCAGATAAAATTGCAGAGTTTTTGTGTAAATACGTTAAGTCAGGGGCACGTATTATCAACATCGAAGCTCGTGGCAGTTCCATAGAAGAAAGTATCGAAGCTGTCTCAAGCATCAGTGCGCTTCTTCACAGGGAATTTCCCGGACTCTGACCGTGAGAGCGATTGTGGAGGAAAAAATCCTGGCTACATACTGGCCTTCCGCTTATTTAAATACAAGCTTCAAACCAGTAATCGCTAAGTTAGCTGAGATCTAGACGCCACGCTTCCCAGCTTCCGCCATAAAGGGTTGGTACTCTCGATACGGTGTGCCGTTCGCACTGCCAATCGTATGCCCCGCATCAGTGGTTAATGTAAGCCCCGAGGTATACCCCGATTCATCACTAGCAAGCCATAAAGCAGCGTTAACAACATCCTCAGGCAAACCCGGACGCCCTTTTAGAGGTGAGGACTTAGCAAGAGCTTCTCTTGTTGTTTGAAGATCGGTGTGGTCTCCAAAGGTAGCCGCTACCATTGGGGTGGCCATCCCGGCAGGCGATATGCAGTTTGCTCTAATTCCATGCTGTGCAAGCTCACATGCAACGCTCTTAGTAATTCCTACGATGGCGTGTTTAGCAGCTGTGTAAGCATGTGGACCCAAGCCACCATTAATTCCAGCGGTAGAAGACATGCTCACTATTGAACCTTGCTCACGGGGCATCATTAAACGAGCAGCGTGTTTACAGCCATAAAAACAACCATTTACGTGAATATCAATCGTACGATTCCATTCATCCGCGGGCGTTGTAGATATTGGACCCAAGGCTCCAACGACGCCAGCGTTGTTGTACATCACATCTAACTGACCGAACTTCTCAACCGCCGTATCGACTAGTCCCGCGACCTGATCTTCTTGAGTAACATCACAGTGAACGTAAACCGCGGCACTGCCAAGTTCTTCGGCAACTTTCTGTCCGATATCATCTTGTATATCTCCAAGAACTACCTTTGCTCCCTCCTCCACAAACCGTTTTGCAGCGCCAGCACCAAAACCGCTGGCAGCGCCCGTTATAACGGCAACTTTTCCCTCTAATCTTCCACTCATTATTTTTCCTTTTTTTAAGCTCCAGTATCTATTAAAACAGAATAATCCCTTGCTTTTCTAAGGTTTTTGCTGCGAAATTGGAAAAGACTAAACGTAAGGATTTCCATAATCGATAACGATTTTCCTCCCTACCCGTCCCGGCGTTATGCCTGGTTCGTGGTGTTCGTTTTAATTATTGCTTCGTTGGTTGCATTCATTGATCGCCAGGTAGTTGCTATCGTTGTCGAGCCGATGCAAAAAGATCTCGGCGTAGGTGACACCGAAATAGGTTGGCTTTACGGAGTATTCGCTCTTTTCTACGCTTTCGCCGCAATCCCGATTGCCACCTTAGCGGATAAAAAAAGTAGAAAGCATGTCATTGCGGTAGGAATTTTTGTTTGGTCATTGATGACAATAGCGTGTGGTCTGACCAAAAATTATTGGCAGATATTCCTTGCTAGAATCGGTGTGGGGGTTGGCGAAGCCACCTTGTCTCCAACGACGACCTCTCTGCTCGGAGACTATTTCCCCAGAGAAGATTTACCGCTTGCTATCAGCATATTTCAAGCAGGACCTATAGTGGGCACGGGTATCGCTTTTGTCATAGGAGGTATGGTTTTACAGCTGGTCGGAGATTCTCCACCCCTTGTGCTACCGTATTTTGGAGAACTCGCGCCATGGCAGCAAACCTTTGTCTACTTAGGTCTGCCGGGAATATTACTTTCTATAATGATTCTCGTGATCCGTGAACCCAGCAGAAGACCATCCACAAGGGATCCAGAGTCATCTAATGA
The DNA here is from genome assembly GCA_902567095.1 of uncultured OM182 clade bacterium. Lineage (GTDB taxonomy): Bacteria > Pseudomonadota > Gammaproteobacteria > Pseudomonadales > Azotimanducaceae > UBA9659. The sequence goes on along the minus strand of CACFLG010000047.1, from coordinate 7,534 downwards.
CACAGAGGAGCTAATAAATTTTTATAGGCGAAATTTCAAAACCATCTTTTTCCATCATTTGGGGAACCTCTCTCTTGTTTTAACAGGATACGCCTTCGTTTTTTGGAGCATCACTTTCTTTGTCAGAGTGCATGAAATGAATGCGGCAGAAGCCTCTCAGATATTTGGTTGGATTTTCATATTCTTTGGTCCTATGGGACCTTTTTTGGTCGCTTACGTTGCCAGAACATTAAGTAAAAAAGGTCACCGAGACGCGAACATAACCGCGGGAATGCTTGGGGGTTTGATCACTATTCCTGCCGTCCTAATTATTCAGATCGCCCCCTCTCCATTCTGGGCATTTGTTTTTTACGCGCCCGCGCTGGCAGCCGTTAACTCACCTTTTGGGATTGCCTCTGGAGCACTCCCAGTGATAACCCCTCCGCACCTTCGCGCGCGGGTCGCCGCAGTTTACATGTTAACTGGGGCAATAGGGATGATGTTTGGTCCCCCACTCGCTGGCGCCTTTAATGAATACATTTTTCCAGGTACCGAGGGAGTACGTTACTCTATGATCACCATGACATGTTTCTTTGGGATAACTGGTGTGGCACTTTTGCAGCTCGGAAGAAAGCATTACGCATTGACGATGAAAAACACCGAGAGCTGGGCTAAAGATTCTTAGTACAAGACAGATTGGAAGCAGAAATATTAATCGATCGAAAAAATTCACTTGGTTGCAAAATTTACGGAGATAATAGAAATGAAAAACTTAAGCGCGCCGGGGGCACCCTTTCAATACGCATGGCATGTGCCCAATCTAGAGGACGCAGCTAAATATTGGTCCGAACAACTAGGAATAGGACCATTTTTTTTAAGCGAAGTGGATTCCAGCCAATACGATGGGTTCAAATATCGAGGCGGCGAAGGAATATTGCGGATGCGGCTTGCATGGGCTCAAAGCAAAGAAGGGCAAATAGAACTCATAGAAGTAAACTCAAAGGAGCCCAATGTCTATCATGACCTCGTAGCGCCAGAAAAAACCGCTTTTCATCACATTGGAATCTGGTCAGATGATTACCATGCGGACAAGACGTTCTTATCTTCAAATTATGAGATCGCAATGGACATGGGAAAAGATACCAATATTTGTTACTTTGATACAGCTGCAGCGTCGGGCAACATGATCGAGTTGATTGAACGAAATGATGGGATAGTAGGACTATTCAGCCTCATAACCAAAGCTGCGGATGAATGGGATGGAACAAGACCATTGAGAACCATGGCGGAACTGCCTAGCTAAGAACCGCGGTGATTTTCTCCTAAGATCCTGTTGATTTCGAAAATTTTAAAAAAGTAGGACCCTATGAAAACTGATATTGGTGTGACATTTGGCAGCTTGGGAGTGCTGGGAGCCAAAAAAGTTCCAGAGATTGCAAGGCAAGCAGAAGGAATGGGCTTTAAGTCCTTTTGGACGGTTGAAGCAACCGGAACCGATGCATTTACGCTCCTAGGCGCTGCTTCCGTTGCGGCTCCCAAACTTGATCTAGGAACAGGTATCATCCCTATGCAGCTGCGATCTCCTACTCTAGCAGCTATGTCAGCGGCCTCCCTTAAGGCAATTAATCCTGAAGCACAGATCTTTTTGGGAGTCGGCGTCTCGGCACCAGGGATCTTAAAGCAGCACGGCTTAACCGCAACTGACAGGCCTATTCGGATGATGAGGGAATATGTTGCATTATTACGGGAATGTTTCTCAGGGGAATCGGTAACATTTGAAGGCGATTATTTTTCCACCAAAAGGTTCAGGTTGGGATTTAGGCTTGAAGAAGAAAAACCAAAAATAATAATGGCGGCGCTTAATCCGCAAATGCTCAAGCTAGCCGGGGAAATCGCTGACGGCGTTTTGTTAAATTATCTTCCAGCGTCACATGTTAACTACTCTGTTAATAAAGTAAGAGAAGGCGGTGATGCCAAGATTTTTGCCTATGTGCATGCCTCAGTTTCTGAGTTCGAAAGGGCCCAAGCCTCTGCAAGAAAAGACTTATTCAATTACGCGATGGCGGATGGATACGCGAAAATGTTCAAAGAGGCGGGTTTTGGGGATGAGGTAGCAGAGTTGAGAGAAAAGCAAAAAATCAAAGATAGAGAAGGCGCACTTGCTGCGATCTCGGATAGGATGATTCAAGCCATTGACTTTATCGGCAACAAGTCTGAAGTGAGCAGTTTCATTAATAGTTACATAGAGGCGGGTGTCGAGCACCCGATTTTGATGCCTATGCCATGGGGCGACAACAGGGACAAGGTAGCACTAGAAACCATGGAAGCCGCCATGTGCGCTGATATTTGATCGCCTTATCTTTCGCAAGGACTAATTTGAAAGCGGCTTTAAATTTTATAAACTTAGGGGGACGGGTGAAGTCATGGCCACAATACTCATTGTAGAAGACAACGAATTAAACCGAGATATGCTCTCCAGGCGCCTTATAAAAAAGGGTTATCAAATTGTATTTGCAGAAGATGGAGCAGAAGGCCTCGAAAAAATCGGTATTCTGAAGCCAGATCTTGTCCTAATGGATATAGGACTTCCTATAATGGACGGCTGGGAAGCGACTAAGAAAGCGAAACAAGATCCTGAAACAAAAGACATACCCATAATTGCACTAACTGCCCATGCGTTGGAACAGGACAAGGAAAAAGCGTTTGATGTGGGTGCAGACGACTTCGATACTAAACCAGTAGATTTCAAAAGATTACTGGAAAAAATACAACATCTGATTAAGTAGCATTATAGTTCTATATCCCGGAAAGCAGCGTTCTCAATTCATCCGACATATTTGACGACTTCTTATCCACGAAGCCCGCATAAAGAGATGAAAGAGTCGAGCGTAAAGTTTCGTCTAGATCCATCCCACTACAAATTACTACCTTGCAGTTGGTATATCCATCTAGGGCATTGAATCGAGTCAAAAACTCGAACCCATCCATAACAGGCATAGAAAGATCTAAAATGATTAGGTCTAGATCATCTGCAAGCATTGAAAGACCATGTTTACCATTTTCTGCTTGAAGAACTGCGAATCCCTCAGGGGTTAGCGCCCTTGAAATTAAATCTCTGGCCTCTGCATCATCATCAATTACCAACACTTTTTTTCCGGCGGTCCCCTCTCCAAATAAGCTGGAAATTTCAGCCGCCAGGACCTTCCTATCTACTGGTTTCGTAAAATGCGCTGACGCCCCCAAGGGCATTGACTTCCCGTCATCATCAACCATGCTTAACATTATAACGGGGATTAACTTGAGCTCGCTGTCTGACTGAAGTTCATCTAGCACGCTCCAACCATCTTTTTTAGGCATCAATACGTCTAGAATTATCAAATCGGGCCGCTCAGCTCGGACCTTTTCCATTCCTTGAACACCGTCCCTAGCGAAAGAAAGAGAATAATCTGTACCCAGATTTCGCTCTAAAAGTTCATGAACCTTTGCATCATCATCAATAATTAACAAGGATTTTTTTTCCGAATCCTCTCTTCGACTGCTAGAAGGGAGAACCTCAAGCTTTTTTTCCAAGATCGAATGATCGTCTCCCGATACGTTTCTCGGGACCTCAATAAGAAAAGTTGATCCTTTGCCCGGGGAGCTAGCGACACTTATAACGCCACCCATCATCTCAACGAGTTGCTTTGTGATACTTAACCCGAGCCCGGTACCGCCAAATTTCGAAGTGGTGTCGTCTTCTGCCTGAGTAAACTCATTAAACACCTTCTCTAACTGCATCTCGTTCATGCCAATTCCCGTGTCGGATATAGAAAAAGCTATAAATGCATTTCCTTCTTTTTTTTCTGACCTAGCAGATAGTTTAACTTCTCCAGATTCAGTAAATTTACAAGCATTACTTAAAAGATTTAGTAGGCATTGTCGAAGTCTAGTCTCATCGCTTTTCATCGACCCGAGATCATCTTCAATTTCAAAAACCAAGTCATTTTTTTGCTTCTCCGCCAAAGGAGCACCTACACTGCGAAGAATGTTCATGACAGAATCCACCTCAAACTCTGTTATGAACATCTCTAGCTTTCCCGCTTCTATTTTTGAGATGTCTAAGATATCGTTGATAAGACTAAGCAAATGCTTTCCCGAATCGTTGATTTTTTTTAGGTCCTCTAGCATCGAATCCATGCCTTCATCTTCCGCATCTTCGGCTAATAATTCGCTATAGCCAATGATTGCGTTTAAGGGTGTCCTAAGTTCGTGGCTCATGTTTGCTAAAAATTTACTTTTTGCGAGATTTGCTTCCTCCGTTTCTGCTACCGCGGACTCAAGTTCTTTTGTTCTCGCCTGAATCAATTCGGCAACCTGATCAGACATCCTATCGAAGGCAACGGTCATTAATTCATCGCCTTGCTCCGCCGAAGCATTTTTGGACATTTTGTTGATTTGAAGTATATCAGCCCGCAGAAGAGCCTGAGCTTCGCCCTCCAGCTGGCTGGCCAAAACCCCCATCTTTTCGATAATTAGCTGGTCTCTTTTGTTCTTGTCATCTAGCTGTCGTTGTCGCACTAGATCAAGTTCTAAAAGCCGGTCCTTATATTCCGAAAGAGCGGACACCAATCTTCCCACCTCATCGTTATCGCTCTGAAGTATTCCCTTTCGTCTCTTAATTTCGACGTCGGTGTTACCATCAGTGAGTTCTTTCAGGACAAAAATCGCGCTACCCAATCCAGATAGAAGTGAACTTTGGGTTAAAAACATTAAAACTAACACAAAGAGCACGGATGCTGCCGTGAGAGCTATCATGTTGTTAGTGTATGTTTTCTTTTGAGCGATGAGTTCTTCAACATTTCGGTGCAGGGCGATCACAGTTCCCTCAAGCGGCGCTCCAAGATTTTTCGATAGCGAAAAAAACATCACCTCGATGCCAAGAGAGTCAAAAAGCATATAACGGTTCTTAAACATATCTAAATCTACAGAACTTTCTCTCAAATCAGTTTCTCTGCCCATCAATCCATACGACTCGGCTAAACTTCCCAAATTCATTATTCCAAGCGCGTGATAGTCGTGAGCATAGCCCAATAGTTGCGCAGTCATTGGCTCAGATTCGGTGTAAAATTCTGGGTCGCGATTCATATTGATTAACGCGGCGTTGATTCGCATTTCTTCCGACACCGTTTCGACGATCGGATCGAAAGATTGCGCAACTTGAACGATTAGCTTGACCTGGTCGTCGACGATTATTGGAAAAGAGTAGATTAGGTTGTTCCGATCCTCTGTGCTGGTTGAATGCAGCATATGACCAGTCCACGAAGCGCCCGTCTGCAATAGTTTCTTGTATAAATCGAATCTAGAACCCACATCTACGTAGAGAGTCTCATAAATAGAATTACACGGGTTGTAATTCCTTGCAAAAAGCGATTTTTTACAAACTATTTGCTCCAAGGTATCTGCATCCACTATATTAAAAAACAGCAGTTCTCCCTTTTGTAACGCAGGGCCAAAAAAAATCTTCAATATTCGATTTGCTTCACTCAGATCCTCCTGCTCAATCAAAGACCGTATTAGCGGATTTTCGATCTTACCGCTAGTTACTGCGCTATAATCCTGGAAATAGTTCGAGCGATTTTGGGTTCTAGAAAAGTTTAATGGCTGCGCATTTTCAGGACGCCAGAAAAGATTTTTATCTCCGTCAGGACCATAGGTTTTTAATTGCTCCAAAGAATCCTCTACAACTCTATCCAAAGATTGCGAATAAACGGCCCATCGAGTGGCTACGTCAGCTTGGCTTTGCGCCTCCTCTCTTTTGAAAGAGAAATATCCGACAACAAATGCGACAAGAACCGTACTAACTGCCGAAAGTATTAATACAAGCGTCCTTATCTGCATATCTAATCCTAAAAGTGATTATCTAGTAGGTCATCAATTTTTTCGACTACGAGATACCTCGTAGGGGTGAATTGTGTCATAAAAATACCGAAGATTTTTTTCTCAGGGTCAAGCCAAAAGTGGGTATTGAATGCGCCACTCCAGAAGAGGTAATCATGATCAAAGTTCGATCCTGAACTAAGGTTTTCGGTCAACTTTATTCCTAGACCATAACTGAGAACAGTTTCCTTGGTTTGTTGCCCAAAAGATTCTGTCAACATATTTATTCCGAACTCTGCGCTCGTCTGATCCTTGAGGAGCAGGTCAAAACTATCCTTGCTTATTTTTAGACGAGAGCCCTGGCCACGATCAATCAAAAATGCAAGGAATCTTGAATAATCGGCTGCAGTAGTTAATAAGCCGGTACCCCCGCTTGAGAATGAATGGGTTAACCCAAAGTTCTTGTCTTCTTTTCCTAGAATATCAGATTCTTGATACATAACTGGTTTCCCGGGGATCTGATAGGTTCGGGTCCTTGGCGAGTACAACCTTGATAGCCGAGCAAGCTTATTCTCGGGAACTTTAAAATGGGTATCGGTCATCCCAAGCTTTAAAAAAATTTCTTGTTCCATATATTTACCAAACTCTCTGCCAGAGATTATCTCTATCAATCTTGACAAAACATCGTAGGATACAGAATAGGTAAATTTCGTGCCGGGCTCGGCGACTAAAGGCAGTTCAGATAACTTCATTAAATGATCATGCAAGGAGCCCCATCTACTGATAGAGTTCGATTCCAAGGTAAGCAGCCTGAGGCTATTATACGTATCAGCGATATCCCCCACCCCTGTAATATCGGAACTGTAAGTGAAACCAGAAGTATGAGTAAGCAAATGACGCACGGTAATTGGTTCCTCAGCTACTCTAAGCTGACTGTCATAAGATCCTCCATCAGCTACGAGCATATCTGAGAACTCGGGAATATACTCTGCCAACTCCGAATCAAGAGTGAGGTCAGTAGTCTCTAACAACTGGAAAACGGCAAGCGCGGTAAGCGGTTTTGTCATTGATGCTATGGAATATAAGGTGTTTTCGGAGGGCACTAATTCTTCTTCTTCATCAGAATACCCTCTAACTCTCTCAATTATTTTTTGGCCATCTTTGTGGATAGACAAATAGAAACCTGGAATAAGTTGTTCATCCACCAGCGGATCAACAACTGAAGCTATTTCCTCCCCTAAATAATGATATTCGAGCTTATCTGTCTCCGCAGACCAACAAAGGGTCGTTATGCATAAAAGACTTAAGGCTGAAACCAGCTTCTCGATTCTCAAAGTCTGGCCTCGTCCACAATTTGCTCAAGCACATCGGAAATATTGTATTGAACTGGCCAGTGCGCGGTTAAAAAAAGGCCCACACTTTTATCTTCCAAGTCTACCCAAAAGAAAGTGTTAAACGCACCACCCCAAAATATATAATCGACAGCCGAGTTATCCTCTGGCTCATTCTTTATGCCAAAGCCCCCTCCAAAACCCATATATTCTGCAGCGTCCCCAAAAGCTCGCAAGAAACCCTCAGCAGAGACGCCGGGGGCGAGAGACGCCGTATGAAGTTTCGCAAATTCAGGCTTCAAAATTTCGACACCGTTTAGACTGCCATTGTTTGCTATCATAGAAAGATAAATAGCGTAATCTTTTGC